>BNVE01000007.1 GCA_025997875.1 Spirochaetia bacterium | reverse complement strand
TGATTTAATACCACTCATAAATCTTTGTGAACCCTTTAATCCCAAGTTTTCAACCATGAAAGAAAAATGTGTGTCCCTGACCGAATATGGCGTGGAACCCCGCTATCCAATGGAAAACCACATTGAATTAGGTGAGATGAACCGTGCCTTATTATACACAAAAAAAATAATATCCTTTATCCGCAAAGAGGTCCCGGAAATGTTTAAGGAAGAAACCAATGGCTAAAACAACACCCAAGAAAACCATAGCCGTCTATCCCCATACCGGGGACAAACGCAAAAACATTCCCCCCGCCGAATTTCAGGCTATGGTTGACGATGAAACCAAGAAGCCCATACCTGTTCCGTATCCCCGCAATACCGACCTTGATCCCCAGCTTGTCTGGAAGGGCAAGGACGAACAGAATCAGGGGGACCTCGTTGTGCAGGCCCCGGCATTGTATATTCAGGAAAAGGTTCATCCCAAAGTAATAATTGATGATATTATCCGTCATTCCGAAGAAGGCCGAAAATCCGAAGAAAGCCACCCGCAGATTGACCTCTTCTCCGATTTTAACGGTATACCTGAAGGGGCCGATAAAACTGAATTTTACCGCCATGACCAGAACTGGACTAACCGCATGATTTTAGGGGACAGCCTTAAAGTGATGTCCAGCCTTGCGGAACGGGAAGACCTGAAAGGCAAGGTCCAATGTATATACCTCGACCCGCCATACGGCATTAAGTTTAATTCCAATTTTCAATGGTCTACCACCAGCCGGGATGTAAAAGATGGCAACCGGGACCACATAACCCGCGAGCCGGAACAGGTAAAAGCCTTTCGTGATACCTGGCGATATGGCATTCATAGTTACTTATCCTATCTCCGCGACAGGCTTACGGTTGCACGGGAATTGCTTACCGATTCCGGGTCAATATTTGTGCAGATTGGGGATGAGAACGTACACCGGGTTAGGGATGTAATGGATGAGGTGTTTGGGGAAGATAATTTTGTAAGCCTTATTTCTATACAAACCACAACCGGATTTGCAACCAATTTTTTGGGAAATATGTCGGATTTTTTATTATGGTATGGAAAAAAGAAAGATAATACTAAATTTCGTGATCCATATTATGCTAAAGAGCAAAATCCTTATGAAGGTACAAATAGATGGTTGCTATTTGAAGATTATTCCAGTCGTGGTATTTCAAAGAAGGAACAACACGGCGATAATGAAACTTTTCAAAAGGCAAAAATTTATAATCCTGACAATATTATTTCACAAGGTAGAAGTAATGATAAACAACCATTTGCATATCATGGTATTGTTTATGACACGTGGAATAAAAATTCGCATTGGAAAGCCAATTATCCTGTTGGCATGGATCGTTTAAATAAAGCTGGAAGGATTCATGTAGCAGAAAATTCTATACGCTATATTCGTTTCATTACAGATTTTCAATTAGGTACTTATGGCAATATATGGACTGATACTGTGACCGGAAGTTTTACTGATGATAAAATTTATGTTGTGCAAACGAATACAAAAATTATCCAGCGTTGTATCCTCATGACCACCGACCCCGGCGATCTTGTACTTGATCCCACCTGCGGTTCCGGTACTACCGCCTATGTTGCCGAACAATGGGGCCGCCGCTGGATCACTATCGACACCTCACGGGTAGCCCTGGCATTGGCCCGTTCCCGAATCATGGGCGCCCGGTATCCCTATTATCTCCTTGCCGATTCCCCCGAAGGCCGGCAGAAGGAAGCCGAACTAACCGATACCGTTCCCGACACACAGCCTACATACAACCGCCTCCGCCAGGGCTTTGTGTACGAACGGGTGCCCCATATCACCCTTAAAGCCATAGCAAATAACGCCGAGATCGACGTTATTTACGATAAATGGCAGACAAAAGTTGCGGCTGCATTAAAAGAGCTCAACCTTGCCCTGCGGAGTGAAAAAATTATCGTCACTATTGAAGCCGGGGCACGGAAGGGCCGAACAATCAACTTTGGCGCACCCGCCGGAAAAACAGAAACCCTGCCATCAGGCGAAGTAGTATCCTGTGATGAATTACTTGAATGGGAAGTTCCCGGAACTTCCGGCGGGAAAGATTTTAAGCAGGCCGCAAAACCCTTGGCTGAATTTTGGGACGCCGTGCTTTCCCGCCAAAAAGAAATAGACGCTTCCATTGCCGCCAAAGCGGAATTTGAATACCTCTATGATAAACCCTATGATGATAAACGGAAAATCCGGGTCGCCGGACCGTTCACGGTGGAAAGCATAAGCCCCCACCGGGTATTGAATGTCGATGAAAACGATATGCTCATCGACTCTTCGCAGGAAGCGAAGTTAACAAAAATGCGGAACGGTCTTTATGCCGCAGAATCCGCCCCCTCATACGCCGCAGAAAAGGACTTCACCGGAATCATCCTTGAAAACCTCAAAAGCTCCGGCGTCCAGCAATCCCATAAGGACGAAAAAATAGAGTTCAGTTCCCTCACCCCCTGGCCCGGAAAACTCATCTGTGCCAGGGCGCTCTATACCGAAGGCAAATTTGCCGCAGACAAAACGGAGACCGGCAAAGAACGAAAGGCCGCCATATTTATCGGCGAAGAATTCGGCACCGTAACCCGCGCCGATCTCGTGGAGGCCGCCAACGAAGCCGCCGAATCCGGCTTTGATGTCCTTATCGCCTGTGCCTTTAACTACGAAGCCCGCACCACCGAATTTAACAAGCTCGGCAAAATCAACATCCTAAAAGCCCGCATGAACGCCGACCTCCACATGGCCGATGATTTACGCAACACCGGCAAGGGCAACCTTTTTGTAATCTTTGGCGAACCGGACATAGAAATAGTACCGGCCCAAAATAATCAAATCCGGGTCCACATTAAGGGTGTTGATGTTTTTCACCCCACCTTAGGCAAAGTGATTTCCGATAACGCCGACGGCATCGCCTGTTGGTTCATCGACACCGATTACAATGAGGAAAGTTTCTTCGTCCGCCACGCCTATTTCCTCGGCGCCAACGATCCCTACGATGGACTCAAAAAAACCCTCAAAGCCGAAATTGACCAGGATGCCTGGGCCACCCTCAAAAGCGACACCTCCCGCCCCTTCGACAA
Organism: Spirochaetia bacterium; assembly: GCA_025997875.1. Taxonomy (GTDB): domain Bacteria; phylum Spirochaetota; class Spirochaetia; order Treponematales; family Breznakiellaceae; genus BNUT01. Next base: position 53,917 of record BNVE01000007.1, on the reverse strand, counting down.
ACCCGCATCCGGCCGTATTGCCGTCAAGGTAATAAACCACTTGGGGGACGAGGTGATGAAGATATTTAAGGTGTAGGGGCATTGGATGGATGATGCTTTCTTTTTGAAATATAATTTAAAACCATGGACTATAAAACCATTTGAATTATTATTTCATGCTGAAATTCATTTTGTCAAAAGCACTGATTATGATAAACGACTTGCGTTAATTAGTTTTGATAATTCCATTGAAGTTTCTATATCAACCTATCTTTCTCTGCACCCATCTCAAAGAAATGGTAAGAACTATGCGAAGAAATATGTAGAAGAAAAGTTGCAAAATTATCATACAAAAATAGATTTTTTTGTTGAAAGAATTAATGAGCTTCGGTTACCATTACATACAGAAAGGAGTGAGATAATATTTTATCATGAACAAAGAAATAATCAATATCATGGCGCTGATTCGTCAGCCCCATCAACAATGGTACTCAATAAAATAAGAGAAATCGCAATATGGGCTTTCTCTGTATTGTTTGAAATTCATAATGTTGAAAATCTGCTAAAGGATGCCATAAATGAATCTGAAACATCACTAATGACGATACCGGAAAAATATATCAAATCAGAAGTTGAAAAAATTAAATCCGAGCATGACGAATCTGTACTCATAGCATCTATATTAGGTTCCTGGGATGATAATAATCCACAGGATAAAAAAGTCATAGAGGAATTTGTGAATGAATTCTAAGTTGTGGCTAAAAAACATTCGGGATGTAATAAATTATAATGATAGTATTTTTAAATTTGATAATGGCCATTGGAAAGTTATAAATAGAGGCGATTTGTTCCAGAAATATGCAAACAATTTATTCGATGATCATCTCGAAAAAATTAAAATATTAGCCCTGAAAGTATTATCTGAGGTCAATCCCGTTCTAAACTCCAATTATAGTTTTTCTGATTTCCTCGAAGGAAAAATTGTAAAGTTTTCGAATGATATCCGTAACGGACTGGCAGAAACATTAGCTTATATAGGTATTTATAGTAAAAACTTTCCCCGCAGTTCCCCATACAAAGTTGAAACGATTGTAAGGTCAACAATCGAAGAACTTTTTCAAGATAAAAGCTGGAAGACCTGGGCTAGTCTCAATGGCCTTTTACCAATATTGGCAGAAGCTTCTCCAGAGGGGTTCCTGACAAGTGTTCAAAATGCCCTAAAGCAATCCCCATGTCCCTTTGATGAGTTGTTTCAGCGTGAAGGAAAAGGCATTACAGGGGAAAATTATTTAACAGGTTTATATTGGGCTCTTGAGGATTTGTCATGGAGTGACAAATATCTTACCCATGCAATTCTTTTATTGGCAGAATTAGCCAGTCACGATCCTGGCGGAAATTATGTCAATAGGCCAGCACATTCTATAAAAATAATTCTAATGCCATGGCGGCCACAAACAACCGCAACGGCAGAAAAACGAATCATAGCCATGAGGGGAGTACAAAATAATTTCCCCGATGTAGCATTAAAAATATTAATGACACTGCTGCCATCTTTTCATCAAACAGCAACGCGCACCCAAAAACCCTTATTAAGAAATTTTATCCCTAAAGAATGGAAAGAGGAAGTGTCCGATGAAGAATACAAGCAGCAGGTTAATGAATATGCCAATATGCTTATAGAGCTTGTAAAAACCAATGTCGAAATTATATATGACCTCATTAAATTACTTGATAATAATATTTATTTACCATCTGAAATATTTGATAATTTTCTTGATTATTTGGGATCTGAAAAAATTATAAGTCAATCCGATGAATTTAAACAGCCTATATTTGACATTTTAAACAACTTAATTGTAAAACATCGAAGATATAGTGATGCAAAATGGGCGTTTAAAACAGAAACTGTTAATAAATTATCTGAGATATCGGAAAAAATAAAGCCAAAAAATCCATTGTTCTTATACCGTCGCCTGTTTGCAAATAATGACCGTATGATATTGGATGATAATTCAGATTGGGAAATTTTAATAAAGAAAATCGAGAGTATTCGCAGTAATGCTCTTAAAGAAATTTATAATATAAACGGATTAAATTTGATCATACAATTTGCATCGACTGTAGAAAATCCTTATAGTATTGGCTTTTCTTTAGGAACTTTAGAGTATGATGATATCGAGAAATCTTTATTGCCTGGATATCTTAGCTCACGAGAACAGGCTTTGGAAATATTCACAAATGGATATATTAATGGACAATATAAAAGAAATGGGGAACAATGGCTTGATACTATCAATATATCGCATTGGTCCCCTGAAAGCATTTGTCAATTATTGATTCGGCTTCCATTTACAGAAAAAACATGGAATAGGGCTGAAAAATGGCTTATGGGATGGGTTGAAAATTATTGGAAATCTGTAAAAGCATACCCCGATGCGATAAGGAATAATTTAATACCCGCAATTGATAAATTAATTCAATATAAACGCCCATGGTTTGCACTTGAATGTATTTATTTGCATTATTCTTCGAACGATGAATTCTTAAAAGAAAAAGCATTAAGGGCACTTCTTGATGGCATACAAATGGATTTCACTACCGATAAAATTGATACCAATGTGGTTACTGAAATTATTGGAATACTTCAAAATGATGATGAAGTCAATGAGGATGATATGGTAAAAATTGAATGGACCTTTTTCCCAATATTGGATGATATAAATGATGTTATGCCTAAATATATCATGAAAAAGATGGCAAAAGATACTGATTTTTTCCTTGAAATTGTTAAATTAGCTTTTAAATCAACTAAAAAAATGGATAAAGAAGATAAGGCTAACGAAAAAAAAGAGACTTTAGCATCAAATGCCTGGGATTTACTTCATGCTTGGAAATTAGTACCGGGGACAAAGGATGATGGCACATTATCGGAAAATGATTTTTTAGATTGGCTGAATGCCGTAAAAATAAAGAGCATAGAATCGGGCCATTTTGAAGTGTCCATGATTCAAATCGGTCGCGTGCTGTTTTATACACCCCCTGATGCTAACGGATTATGGATTAATGAGCATATAGCAAAAATAATTGACGAAAAATATAATATTGATATAAGGCATGGATTTGAAAGCGAAATTTATAATTCCCGTGGTGTCTATTCCGTTGATCCTTCGGGCAAAGAGGAGAAAGAAATTGCTGAGTTATGGCGAAAAAAAGCAGCTGAAGTTGAAAGGAAAGGATTTATATACTTTTCCTTGATGTTGAGAGAAATTGCTGATTCGTATGAAAGGGAAGCAACACGTAATACAAATGGAATATATATTAATGGCCAAGAAATGTACCCCAATTGACCCTTTATCGAAACTGCAATATCCTCGTTGAGGAAGAAAGGACCTGAAACATGGAAAATAACGCCCCCTGATACACGAATTACTCAAACTTCCCCAGGAAACCGAATGTGTAGAATTCAAGCATAACAACGTCGCCCCCGATGCAATCGGTGAATACATCGGGAACGTAATTCGGCAGCCTACCATGACCGGGAAAACGTCTATATGATCTGGGGCATTGACAATGAAACCCATGATATTGTAGGAACTACATTTTGACTATCATTCAAAGAAAATCGGTAATGAAGAATTGGAAAACTGGCTGCGGCATTTGTTGTCAGACAATACGAATTTCAGTTTTACCGATCTTCAATCAGGATTTGTCAGTTGCCGGCGCTGAGCCGACCGTTGAAATATTTGATAATCGCATTGAGATAACCAATCCCGGCAAACCCCTGGTGGAAGTCCGGCGTTTTATCGACAATCCCCCCATTTTCCAAAACAAAAAACTTGCCTCCCTGATGCGCCGGATCAATATCTGCGAAGAACGGGACAGCGGCTGGGACAAGATCGCTGTTCTGCATTAGCAGAACTTGGACTGCGAAAAATATCAAATCCCGACCCCCTGGATAGACCTGTTTGAAAACAGTACCAAGGCAACACTGTTTGCCCCCATTCCTTTTAACAAACTCACCACCGAATTCAATATGTTCCGGAATTGTTCCCCTGGCTTAAAATTAACGCAGAATCGGGACATCTGCCGGGATGTGGGAATCAGCGAACCTACGGCAAAGAAATGGATGTCCATTCTGATAAGTTCAGGCCTTGTTTATTTGCTGTCCCCCTGGTCATCGAATGTGGGAAAGCGGGTAGTCAAAACGCCAAAACTCTATTTTCTTGATACGGGGCTGGCGGCATGGTTAACCAAATGGACAAACCCCGAGGTGATGATGGAAGGCGCCATGGCGGGGGCCTTTTTTGAAATCTTTGTGGTAATGGAGATTCTTAAAAGTTATTATAACGCCGGCACGGAACCTGCTTTGTTTTATTACCGCGACAAGGATCAGAAAGAAGTAGATATCCTCATCATGGAAAATGGCTGTCTCTATCCCCTGGAAATAAAAAAAAACCGCAACGCCCAAAAAACAGGACGCTGCGGCCTTTTCAGCATTATCATCAATCAAGGGAATAAAGATCGGAAGCGGGGGGGTCATCTGCACAGCCGGCTCTCTGGGGATACTGGATAAAGACCGCTACGCTATCCCGGTATCCTTCCTCTAAATTTCATACTTCGTATATCGAACGCGCTATCGGCATACGGCTTCGCCTATACCGCAAAGAATGATTTACGCGGCGTTCTCATACTTCGTACACCGCCCGCGCTATCGGCATTCTTCTCCCCATCCCAAATGCCCGGGGGGACACCTTGAGGACCGGCGGGGCCTGGCGGCGTTTGAACTCCGCGCGGGCCACGGTCCTGATGATCCGGGCGGCCAGTTCTTCATCCCAACCGCGCCTGGCGATTTCATCTTTGGAAAGATTGTTGAACAGGTAGAGCTTGAGGATTTCGTCCAGCACCTCGTAGGGGGGCAGGCTGTCCTGGTCTTTTTGATCGGGCCGCAGTTCTGCTGAGGGGGGCTTCTCAATGATCGCCGGAGGGATGATCGGCTTCCCGCCTGCGGCAATGCGCCGCTCGTTGATCCGGCGGCAGAGAGCGAAGACTTCGGTCTTGAAGAGATCACCGATGGCCCCCAGGGCGCCGTTCATGTCGCCGTAGAGGGTGCAATAACCCATGGCAAGTTCGCTCTTGTTGCCGGTGGTCAGGAGCATGGAATCGAATTTGTTGGAGTAGGCCATAAGCAGGGTACCCCGGATACGGGCCTGGAGATTTTCCTCCGCAACATCGAAGGGCCGTTTTTCAAAGACCCCTTCCAGGGTGGAAAGAAAACTGTTAAACACCGGCTCGATGGGCAGCACTTCGTAAGGGCAGCCCAGGTTTTTCGCCAGCTCCTTTGCATCGTCCTTTGAACCCCGGGAAGAAAAACGGGAGGGCATACTGAAGCAGACGATACTGTCCGCGCCGATGGCCTTTACCCCCAGGTACGCCACCAATGCGGAATCAATGCCGCCGGAAAGTCCCAGGTGGGCCCGCTTGAAGCCGCACTTGGCCATGTAATCCCGGATACCCATCACCAGGCCCTCTTCCAGGATGTCCAATTCGTAGCGGGTGAGGCCGACTTTGTAGGGGTCGGCGTCATCGTCACCGGCGACAGCGGCCGTGGCGGCTTTGACTGCCCCGGTTCCGGCGGCGGCTGCCCCGGCTCCGGCTGCAACTCCGGCATTGACTGTCGCAAACGGTCCCGGAGAATGCGCAGCATTCTCCAAGGGATTCAAAACAGCATGTTTTGAATCCCCGGAATCCCAAACTACCAAATCTTCTTCAAAGGCTTTGGCGGAAAGGCGCAGGGGGTAATCCTTGAGGGCCGCTGATTTTGCGGCCTCCGCGGTGGGGGCCACCACGAAGGAGCGGCCGTCAAAGAGGATCGAATCGTTGGCGCCCACGGCGTTGATGTACACCAGGGGGACATTGCCCCGGATCGATATGCGTTCCGCCAGGGCGCGGCGGACCTTGAGTTTCCCCGCCACGTAGGGGGACGCCGAGGGTACGCAGAGGAGGGAGATGCCTTCGTCCAAAAGTTCCCGCACCGGGTCCCGGTCATAACTGGTGCCGGGGATGTCGGTTTCCCGCCACACATCTTCGCAGATGGCAATGCCGATCCGCTCACCCTTGTACTCAAAGGCGGACCATTGCCGGCTGGGCTCGAAGTTGCGGGCCTCGTCAAAAACATCGTAGGTGGGGAGCAGGGTCTTGATCTGCTCAAAGGCCAGTTTGCCATTCAGCAGAATGCCGTATTCGTTCACCAGGGACTTGCCCCGGGAATAGGGGTTCCGGTTCACAAAGCCCACCCCAACCGCCACGTCCTGGGGCAGTTCCCGCTGGAGCATGTGAACCGTGCGGATGTTCAGTTCCACAAAGCGGTCCTGATCCAGCAGGTCCATGGGAGGGTAACCGCAGACCGCCAGTTCCGGAAAAAGCACCAGCTCGGCGCCGCCATCCATACCATTGGCGCTCTGTTCCTGCGCCGCCCGGCGGGTAAAATCGAGGATCTTCCGCTGGTTCCCGGAAAAGTCCCCGATGGTTGAATTGATCTGAGCTATGGCTATACGCATGTAGACAAAATAGCACAAAACGAAAAAACGGTAAACGCCGCGAAGCCCCGCGCCTGGTTGGAAGGCGCAGGGGCAGCGTTATTCGAAACTTAATGAAGCGGCATTGTCACCGGATGTAAAGGTCATTTTCTTGATATTCAGGGTATCCTTCAATAAAGAATGGAAAACCTCAATCAAGTTCTCCACGGTTGCGACCTTTTTAACAACCACCAGACGGCATTTTGGATAGGCCTTTGCAAGCCCGGTATCAAAAGCTATGCCGGTACTGGTATTAAAGGGTGAGCCGTCCTTGATTCCCTGGGCTTCATATACCTTGAGAAGTTCAGGAAGAATAGGATCTTCCTCCTGCAAAATAATTGCATGGTCAAAGTTTACCAGGTATTCCCAGGCATGGTTTTTGATGCTGTTGCAAGCCACCACAAAACCGTTTGAAGTGTTTACGCCGCCTTCCACTTCGATGGTCAATGTTCCTGTATGTCCATGCAGATACTGAGCTTCGCCAATATACCCTAAAAACCGATGGGCATATTGGATGTTGAGCTTGGTAATCGATGTTAAGACTCTTTTTTCATCATCCGCAGTTTGTTCCCTGAATTGCGTTCCCGCAACATGGCATACCGGACAGTTGGCCGGAGCGCTGCCTCCCGTGTGAACATACCCGCATTTTTTGCAAACCCATTTCTTCATATTGTGCCTCCGCGCTTAAAGTCCGCCGACTTTTATTATTAGTAATCAGAATGATTACTAATTTACTATAAAAAACACCCCTTTTATTACAGAGAGATTTCCCCCTGGGTTTTGCAATCGCGGCATAATCCTTCAAAGGTAATTGCGTGTGAATCAATGGTGAAGCCGCTTTCTTCCGCTGCTTCCGTATCAAATTCCGGACGATAGGGAACGGGTATATCAAAAACCTTTCCGCATTGAGTGCAATGCAGATGGTGGTGGCGGTCCCTCCGCCGGTCATAATGCAGAAGTTCAGGGTCTGCCTTGATGGGGACAATTTCCCCTTCTTCTTCAAGAATTTGAAGATTCCGGTAGACCGTGCCGAAACTCATACGCTTTTTATCGGAAACAAGGGCAAAAATCTCCCGGGCCGATAAATGGTTCCCATTGCAAACAGCCTCTAAAACCAGATCCCGCTGGCTGGTCTTGCGCCGGATGATATCCTGATTGGTACTATTCATATTCGGTATCATTATTAATAATATAGACCTACCGTGTTCTTTTGTCAAGACTATTTTTAACTTTCTATTTTTAACTTTCCTTAAAAGTACATCCCCAGGTGGTTCCTGGTCCGAGATCCTCAGCCTGGAAGATCATCTTTTACCGAGCAACAAAAATTCGTACATTTTTTATTGCAACTGTCTTATAAATGTACTATTATAAATGAAGGGGCTACAAAATGACCATTACCGCAAGTGAACTCAAATTGAATATCAGCCGGTACCTTAAATCCGCTGAAAAAGAAGACATTGTTGTCACGAAAAACGGGAAAAAGGTCGCCCGGATAATTCATGAAGAGGATGACAGGGTTGCTGTTGCCAAATCCCTCTTCGGCATCCTGCCCCCGGAAGCATCCCTGGATGATATTAAACCGGAACGAATGAAACGGTATGAAAGCGGTAATTGACACTAATATCATCATTGATGCCATAGCCTCCCGTGTGCCCTTTAATAGGGCTGCGGAAGAAATTTTGCTCCTGGCGGCGGAAAGAAAAATTTCCGCGGCGATTACCGCCCGTACCGCCAGCGATATTTACTATCTTGCCAAAAAATATCTAAAAAATGCGGAACAAACCATTATCGTTATGAAAAAACTTTTCACTATCCTTGATATTATTACTGTTGATCGGACCGCCTGTATCAGGGCATTTGATACAGACATGGATGATTATGAGGATTCTCTCCTGGCGGTCTGCGCGAAACAATGGAAGGCGGATCACATCATCACCCGCAATAAGAAGGATTTTGTGAACTCGCCGGTTCCTGCCCTGCTTCCCGGGGAATATTCACCACTCATTTCTCATTACTGACTATAACATATTCCCGTAACTGCCCGCCGGTTTTTTCGTCCACACGGGCTTCGACAACAATAGTATCATTTTCATAGGTTTCTGAAAGGACCTGCGCACTGCGGTGGAGCAGACTTGCAAGGTCGGTACGATCCGGGGGGAAGCGGAAACGGCGAACGCCTGCGAAGCCGGCGCCACCCGCGAAGCCGGCGCCGTCCCCGGTAAGGAGTTCTTCCATCCGGGCGGTAAGTTCCTCAAGGCCGCGGCGGTCCAGGGCGGAAACGGGGATGCTGCCGGGATAGCGCCGCATGAGGGCTTCCGGCTGCTCCGGCGGGGAACCCCGGTCCAAGCTTCCCTGCTGGAAGCAGACCCCGGCGGAGGTTCCCGGCGAGGGGATGCGGTCGATTTTGTTCAACACGGTGATCATGGGGACCTTGCCGGCCCCCAGTTCGTTCAGTACGACGATGGTGGTTTCGTAAAAGGTTTCCGCATCCGGATCGGAAGCATCGACGACGTTGATCAGGATGTCCGCCAGGCTGGCTTCCTCAAGGGTGGAGTGGAAGGCTTTTATCAGAGTGTGGGGCAGGCGGCGGATAAAGCCCACGGTGTCCACCAGAAGTACCGTCAGGCCCTTCCGCAGTTCATAGCGGCGGGAAGCGGCGTCCAGGGTGGCAAAGAGCTTGTCCTCCGCCAGGAGATTTGCCCCGGTCAGGGCGTTCATCAGGGAGGACTTGCCGGCGTTGGTATAGCCCACCAGGGCGCAGAGGGGGATGCCCTGCCGCTCCCGCCGGCTCCGCCGGACCATGCGCTGGCGGCGGACTTCCTCCAGTTCCTGTTCCAGCCGGTGGATCCGCTGCTCCACCTGGCGGCGATCCGTTTCCAGCCGGGTCTCCCCGGCGCCCTTGTTGCCGTAGCGGCCGCCCCGCTGGCGGGAAAGGTCGATGTACTTGTGGCTCAGCCGGGGCAGGGAATAGTTCAGCTCCGCAAGGCGCACCTGGAGCTCCGCCTCCCGGGTCACCGCCCGGTCCGCGAAAATCCGGATGATCAGCTCCTGCCGGTCCACCGCGGGGATTCCCGAGAGGGTCTCCCAGTTCCGCTGCTGGGAGGGGCTGGGGTTCCAGTCAAAAACGAACAGGTCCGCCTCGATTTCAACGGCCTTATCGGCCAGTTCCTGGGCCTTTCCGGTTCCCATGCCGAATTTCGGCGCCCTGCCCCGGACCGTCACCGTTTCCTGGGCCGCAATCTCCAGCCCCAGGGTGTTTACCAGCCCCGCAAGTTCCCGGGCAACGGAACCGGCGTCTTCCTTATCAGCAATGCTTACCAGAAATGCCCGTTTTGGCCTTTCCTGAACCTCATGAACTTTCACCATGGTAAAAAAATAAGTTATAACGTATACTCTGTCTATATTGCCGGGCCCTAAGGCCGATAATATAATGGGAACTTAAATTCGGAGGGCGCTTTATATTGAAAAATGCGGAAGCGGCTTCTTTAACGGGATTTTAGCGAGTGACGGTATCACAGAAATCAGCCTTAAGCCTTCTTATTTCTGTTTTCCTCTTTGCGGGGTTTACCGTACTGGCCTTTACCGGTCTGTTCAATCTGGTGGAAACCCGGTTCTACAATCCTTCGGTCACCAAATCCCTGGGCCGGGAAATTGAAAAGGACTCCAAAACCATTGAAGCATTTCTTGCGGAACTCCAAACCCGCTTTTCCGCAACCCTGAACGAAACCGCAGTGCGGCGCAGCTTCCTTCCCAACCAAAGCGCCCAGGATATCTTTGAACGCACCCGGGTGTACGGGACCCTGCTGGAATCCCTGGCCGGGCTTCAATCGGTACGGTTCATTGATTCCGGGGGAGCCCGGATTCATTTTTCAACCTGGCCCCAGGACATGTTGCGCCAGGACCGGCTCTCCGTCGCCTACCGGAACTACAGCGACGAGCCCGGCGATCTGCCCTATGATCAGATAGAGGCACTGCCATCCCCTCAATCGCCCCATCAGGAAAACACAAAACTCACCCTGGATGAAGGGTCTGAACGGATCATCTTTTCCATGCCCTTTTATGATTCCTTTGATGTATACCGGGGTACCGCCCTCTTTACCCTTTCCGTCCGGGCGGTAACTGAACGGCTTGTGGGGGAGGGGCGCATCAAAGTTGGGGAAGATGTTTCCCTTGTTTCCAATCCTTCGGGGATACTCACGGGCCTGCCGGGGGTGTCACAGGACACACTCCTGTCTATGGTTTCTTCGATTTGGAACGAGGGGGTACTCAGCTTAAGCCCCCTGAATTCATCGGCGCCGGAGAACACCCTGGCCCTTATCTCCGCCAAAACCAGCCAGGGAATTTTTGTGGGCCGCCTGGTACACGAGGGGCTTTTTGTGTTCCCCGCCATCATGAAGATCATCCTGCTCTGTTCCTTCTTCCTTACCGTTTATCTTATTGTTTTCCTCTTTTTCAACTTCCGCCAGGATACCACCACGGTGGTCCAGAACCGGCTCAAGAAGCTCCAGATTTCCCTTATTGAGCAATACTACGAACACAAGGCCGATATGGATTGGAACCACTGGGCCAGGGAATTGGAACAGCGCCGGGAGGATATCCGCGCCGAGCTCAAGCGGGGGCTCAGGACAAGGCCGGAAATTGACACCCTTATCGATAAATCCTGGGATGAACTGCTCGCCGTTATCGGAGGCCGCCAAAATACCGGCGCCGCCATTGATGAAGAAAAAATGCAAACCATCCTGAACCGCATTTTGCAAAATGTTCCGGAAAAAGCCCTCCCCGCCGGGGCGCCCATTCCGGCAAGAATACCGGCAGGGCTAACCCCTATGGGGACGCCCGTAGCGGGAACAGGCGCGCCCGGCCCTGTTCCCCGGTCCGTATCTGAGGCCGAAGAAGTTGAAGAACCGGAGGAGCTTCGGGGTATTGAAGAAGCCGGTGAGCTTGAAGAACTTGAGGAGGCTGAAGTGCTTGAGGAACTCGTTGAAGAAGTTGACGCCGATGATGATACGCTCCCCCTGCCCGAGACTGCGCCTGCACAGCCGGCGGCCAAACCATCCAATGTCCGGCTTGCCTTTGGGGATGACGATATTCCTTATATCATTGAAACCAGCGGCCTTGAACTGGTAGAAGAAAATATCGAACTGAGCGCCATGCGAAAGGAACAAAGCCCGGCGAAAGATTTCAATGAAGAATTGGAAGAACTTGGGGGCCTGGAAGATGATATTGAAGAGGCCGAAGAAGTTGAAGAGCTTGAAGAACTTACCGAAGAGCTTGACGCAGTTGAGGATCAAGTTCCCGTCAGAGCCCCCGGTACAAGAGAGGGGGACCTGGCCGATCTTGCAAGTAAAATAGAGTTCGGCGCCAATCCCGAAGAAGAAACCGAAGATGAATCCGTCGATCTGGATTTGGAAGTCTTTTCTCCCTTTGCAAGCATGGCCTTTGATTCCGGCGGGGACGAAGAATCGCCGCCATTATCCCCGGAACCGGTCGAAGATATCCCCGCAGAAGCCCCTGTTGCAGAAAGCCCGGCGCCGGATGCTCCCCCGGCCTCCCCGGCAGAAACAACAGACGCCGGGGACGATGAAGAAAAAAAAAAGCCTTGGGAGTCCGGCGAAACCTTCAACAAAATCCCCCCCGGAACCTGAGCGCTGAAAACCCGGAGCCCCCACTAAATACCGGTATTGAGACCTTAATTGAGCAGCAAAGCGGCGAAGGGTCCCCCCTTGAAGAATTGTCCGGGGACAATGGTATATCCATCCTCTACCGGCCCTTCCTCTTTGCGGCAAACAAGAACCCCGAAATCCTTAAAGCTCTGGACGACGAACCGGCAACCGTTTCGGGACCTGCGGCGGTAAAACCGCCTGTTCACAAAACAGCGCCGGAAGATATCGCCGTCATTCTTGAGCGTAACGGGATTCACTTTATTAACAGCAGTATTTTAAAACCCGGCAGGGATATGGAAAAAAATCTGGACAGCGAATTTAAAAAATTGGTGGATTCTGTTCTGGCAAGACATTCGGAGACGGTTTAAAAATCCCTACTTCATCAAACTCCGGGGGCTCACGGTGACGCCGTTTTTGTATACGGTAAAGTGGAGGTGGGGGCCGGTGCTTTGGCCGGTACTGCCCACGTCGCCAAGGCGCTCGCCGGTGCTTACATAAGTTCCGGAGGTAACCCGGATGATGTTCAGGTGAGCGTAGAGGGTACGATAACCGGAATGGTGGGTAACCACCACATAGTTTCCGTAGGCGTCATCCCAGCCGGCGGCGGTGACACGGCCCGACATGGCTGCGCGGACGGGGGTACCGATAGGGACTCCGGCGATGTCGATGCCGGCGTGGAAATGAACGGCCCCGGTAATGGGGCTTCTGCGGCGGCCATAGGGGCTGGTGATATACCCCGATATGGGCCAAATGAAAAGGTCACCGTTGATCTCCTGGCGTTCAACCCAATCAAGCCGGGCGCCGGGTACAAATAGAACTGTCTCTGCGTGAACCGTATCGGAAAAAAGCTCGTTTACTGTTTTGATGGATTCCGTATCGACGCCATGCTTTTCCGCAATCTGGCTCAGGGTATCCCCCTGTTTTACCGTATAAAGCACGCCGTCCTGATTCGGTATTTTCAATATCTTGTCAACCTGCAGGGTCCGGGTGTTTTTAATCCCGTTGATGGATATCAGGGTATCCTCATTCAGGCCGAAATCCTGGGCAAGGATGCCAATCATGTCCCCGCTTTTGACCCGGTAGGAGCCGGAGAGGAGCATCCGGGGCTTGGAGAAGGATTCAGGTTCGGGAATACCCAAGTCCTGGGAATCGCCCTCTGCGGAGATGAGGTCGGACCCCTGTTCAACCAGGCTGGCTTCAAAATAGGCCATACCGCCGATGCCGCTATTGGAAACCGCGGTTCCGGCGTTTTTGTTTTTCCCCCCTGCGGGCAGTTTTATGGGGAGCGAAAAAACACCCAGGGAGGATATAAAATAAACAAGGGACAAAATCATCCCCAACCTGAGAAGGGCCCTGCTCTTCAGGAACTTACGATCCGACACCAAAACGCTCCGCCAAAACTTTATGGAATAAGGTCAATTCACTATATCATATATCGGTTTGTCCGGTTTGACAATTGAGGAAAAAATATTGATGAAAAATATCAAAGGGCGAATTACCGGTTCAGTTTACCGCCCCTCGTTTTCCTTTTCCTGTTCAATTTCCTGTTCCAGCAGGATCAGAAGGTCCCGGATCTCCGCAGCCCGTTCGTATTCCTCGACGGCCACCGCCTTGTCAAGTTCCGTCTGCAATCTCCGCCGTTTCGCCGCCAGGGGGGCGCGTTCCCCGGTATACATGACCGGATGTTCCGGCCCTTTTGCGAATTCCGCCACATCCTCTATGACCAGATCCGCCGGAATCCCGGCCTGCTCCACCACCCGGGGAGACACAAAGACCGGGCATTTCCGGCGTACCGCCAGGGCAAAGGCATCGGAGGGACGGGAATCCAACACCATGGGCTTTGCCTCGGAAAATCCCTTGCCCGCAAGGAGGAGCCGGGCCAGGAAGGTGTTGTCCCGGATTTCATGAATTTCCACCCGGAACAGAATAAGGCCGATTTGCCGGACCATTTCAAGAAAGAGATCGCAGGTAAGGGGCCGTTTTACCTTTACATCCCCAAAGCCGATGAGTATGGACTGGGCTTCAAGCTGGCCGATAAAAATGGGCACCACCGTGTCAGACCCAAGGGGCCGCAGCAAAACGGCGTTCCCCTGATCCGTCCGCGCCACCGTCCATATTTCAGCTTCCAGCATATCTTCCATCGTTCCCTTCCCCTTAACTTATTAAGCCGGTAAACCCTGCAAGCAAACGCCGCCCCTCTTCCCGCAGGGGAAAACCGGCGATAGAAGGGGAAGCAAATACTTCGGTCGCTTCCCGGATCAGGGCCAGCCCCTTTTGGCGGGCCTCTTCCAATACTCCGGCGGCTTCCAGGGCCCCAATCAGCTCCTCCACCTCGGGAACCCCGGGCCCCCCGGCGCGTGCGGCGGTAAAACAGTTAGCCACCAGTTCCCCCGCGTCCAAATCATACTGAGAAGCTTCCCCTGTATCAGGATGGCGGTGCAGGTAGAGCAACACCGGGAGGCTCTTCTTTCCCTCTACCACATCGTCCCCCCGCTTCTTCCCGGGAAGCCCGGTGGTCAGGTTCTTCACATCGTCCAGTATCTGAAAGCCCACCCCCAGCTTTTCCGCGGCCTCCCCAAGAACGGCCGCCAATTCGGCGACCCGGGCCAGTTCGGCGGCCTGGGGGGCAGAGCCGGCCTTTCCCAGGGCAACGGTGACGCCCAGTACCGCCGCCAACCGTGCCAGGCACCCGGTTTTAAGGCCGCACATGGTGTAGTACTCTTCGATGCCCGGCAGGGACAAAAAGTCCCGGTGCCAGTGAATATCCATGGCCTGCCCCAGGTGGAGCCGCCGCATATATTCCCCCCAGATCGAACGG
The DNA here is from genome assembly GCA_025997875.1 of Spirochaetia bacterium. Classification (GTDB taxonomy): domain Bacteria; phylum Spirochaetota; class Spirochaetia; order Treponematales; family Breznakiellaceae; genus BNUT01. Next base: position 38,882 of record BNVE01000007.1, on the reverse strand, counting down.
ACCTGCTCCTTTTGTTCCACAGGGGCGGACCATGCGTTGATGCAGGCCAGGGGGAGAAAGTACAGAAAGCTGCCTCCGTTAATGGCGGCGTCGACACCGTACAAAAGATGGACCGCAGGCTTCCCCCGGCGCTCATCGGAACTGTCTTCAATATCGTCATGGATCAGGCTGGCGTTATGGCTGAATTCCACCAGCGGGGTCAGGGGCAGAGCCGTATCAGCGCCGCCCAGGGTTTCGCAGATCAAAGCCATCAGCAGGGGCCGCCAGCGCTTGCCCCCCCGGTTTAACAGGTCCCAGCCGGGTTGGGTGAGGGATTCCAGCAGTTCCCCGGAAACCTTCCCTCCAAGCCCCGGAAAAATTTCGGCCGCCCAGGACGCATCGGGATGCTCCGGCAGCCAGCGGCCCAATTCGGCTTCAATCTTTTCAATTCTCCGGGTATACTCCAGATCGTTTTGATCATTATTCATATATGTGGAGTATATTACAGATCATACCGTAATAAAAGGCTTGGCGGGGGCTTGCGAAAATGGCAAATTACGAAAAATTGGATCACTGGTCGCTAAAGGCCCAAAAAGAGGGCTACCCCGCCCGTTCGGTGTACAAGCTTAAGGAAATGGACGAAAAGTTCGGCCTTCTCCCCGCCGGCCGGGCAGGCGGCCGCGGCAAGTCCGGTGCAGACAGCGGCAATCAGAGTACCGGAGGCGGCCGCAGCCCATTCCGGGTCCTGGACCTGGGGGCCGCCCCGGGCAGCTGGAGCCTCTACGCCCTGCGCAAACTGGGCAGCGACATCTTCCTTTCCGCGGCGGACCTTTCCCCCCTCTCCCGCCAGTACGACAAGGGCCTCTTCGACGCTGACAATGTTTTCTTTATCCAGGGCGATATTACGGCGGCGGAAACCCGTGAGGCCCTCATCTCCCACGGCCCCTACCGGCTGCTCATGAGCGACGCCGCCCCGGCTACCACGGGAAACCGTTCCGTGGATACCCTCCGCTCCCTGGGCCTGGCGGAAGCGGTACTGGACTACGCAGAGGCCGCCCTGGAAAAGGGGGGCAATCTGGCGCTCAAGGTCTTCCAGGGCGGGGACACCGCGGAGATCCTCAAACGCATCCGGGAACTTTTTAAAACCGGGAAGAGTTTTAAACCGGCGGCCTGCCGCAGCGAATCCTTTGAGACGTATTATTTGGGGCTGGACAGGAGATAGGGCTACGGATGGGAAGTTGAATATCGTTTATAAGCAGGTTAATCCGTTTAAGGGTCTTTTTATCTCCGGTCTGCCATTCAATGTATTGCTTAAAGGCATCGGGGGCGAAGACAAGATCATCCATTTGCCATGGCTTCCAACTGTTCCATGCTTACGGCGATACCCTTGCCTTCATCTATATCCCGGATGGCCTTGTCTATCCGCTCAAGATATTCAGCATTACGCCGGGCCTTCTCTAATTCTTTATAATCCTCCTGGGTCAATATTACCAAATCCCGATCCTGATAGGTATTTTCCAGGATCTGTATAAAGTCCCGGCCTATTTCCCTGGCTTTTACATGATAGGTAGCATCCATGGTATTTCCTCTTTGTTAAATATATTATATCATATTTTCGGTTGCAAGTGAACGTCCCTCCAACAAAACAGGTCGCTGGCCGCATCGCCGTTAATCCGGATCGTAAGCCCGCTGTCATCAATGACGAAGACGCCGAGCAGGGCAATGGTCCGGTTAGGCGAAATTTGGGCTAAAAACATTTAACAAAAACATACAAGCCTTGTATATTGATAATAAGAGGTAAATTTATGGCTGTATCTACGGTAAATATTTCATTTCAAGAGGATTTGTTACGACAAATTGACGATATTGCCCAAAACGAGGCAAGAACACGGTCTGAACTAATCAGGGAGGCTGCACGGTTATATATTGAACGTAAACGAAAGTGGGAAAGTATATATGCCTATGGGGAAAGTATTGCCGCCAAAAATAACTTAACCGAGGAAGATGTAATGAAAGAAATCAAACAATACCGGAAAGAAAAAGCGGCTAAAGTTCAGAAATGAAAGTCGTAATTGATGTAAACATTTTTGTATCTTCATTTCTATGGGAAGGAAACCCCAAAAAAGTAGTCGAGCGGGCTATTGAAGGTATAGATGAATTATATATAACACAGGAAATTCTTGAACAAATTTCTGAAGTATTAAATCGTCCTAAATTCAATGCTGACAAAGAAAGTGTTAAATATTACATGAAATTAATTGAAGAAATGGCAAATGAATTAATAAGTGGCATAAAAACACAGAACGGAAGCAGGGATGTAGATGATAATATTATATTGGAATGTGGCATAACCGGAAATGTCGATTATATTATAACCGGTGATGATGATTTGCTGGTGTTAAAAGAATTTAATGGAATTAAAATAGTTACACCAAAAGAATACAAGGAAGCAATAAAAAAATTACAATAGGCTGCATGGTCTAATGCGGTTAACAGCGAACTGAGCCTTGCCATAAAAATGGCCGACGATTCCCTGGTGATACGCTATTTTTTGCATTCCGATGATGCCGAATCCTACTGGTATAACATAACCCTCTACGAAGCGGTCTTACACAAGGGGGCTTTTTTTATAGGCGAACCATTTATACGGTTGCAGCAAGCCGCTCCTGTACCATATCGCTTATGACTTCAGCAGGTGTTTTGCGATCATGTTCGGCTATTGTCATAATGTAGTTTGTGCTTACATCATCAAGGAGTTTCAGGAATTCCTTTTGACGTGCAAGGGTACCCGGTTTACCGCTGGTGAGGATATTTCCGCTTGCGAACTTTTCTTCCAACTCCCACGCTTCTTTATCAGTCATTGTCATAAGTATCTCCTAAACCCTTGCTTTTATGCGCCATTTTTTTTGGCAGTTATCTGCATGAAAAACAAACAATGTTCCATCATCGAATTCACGGAACCCGATTTCCAGCAGATTGGCAGCGCGGCTAAAGCCAACAGCTATTTCGGCATCATCATCAATAAGCGTTTCGTTAAAAACTTACGTCTTGATGGCCCATTCAATGTCCTCTTTCTCAATACCATGCTTGAACGCTGCCTCATGGTATCGTATTTTCCGCTCCATGTATCTATTTTACTACAAAATCCGAAAAAAAACAGCCTCCTTCCCCAAAAACAGGCCGCCCCCACAACGGAGGACGGCCTGCTCAGGCTTTCTATACCCGGTTAACGGGCAGTATTAAGCAGGGCCGGCAACTCCCCTTATCAAATCCCCTCAAAATTGCTATCCTCTCCCCATGAGTATCGATATTCAGAACACGGTGAAGAATCTGCATCCCCTGGAAGTCAGGATCATCCTGTCCTATAAAAAGGGTGATGAACTGACGGTTGAAAAGGTTGAAAAGGACCTGGGTTTTAAGAGTGGGAACGGCAACCAGGCACTGTCCTGGCTTGCCGGAAAGGGTATTGTCGCCGAAACCAGCCGCCGTACCGATGTGTTTTTTGAATTGACCGATCTGGGCCGGGAGTGGAAGGAAAAGGGCAGCCCCGAAGAGCGGATCATCGAACTGGTCCGCATTAAGGCGGCGGATGGCAAATCCACCGGCCTGCGGCTCCCGGACCTTGCCGCCAACCTGGGCCTTGAAAACAAAGATGTGGGCAGCGCCTTCGGCAGCCTTTCCAAGCTGGGGGTCCTTGCCCTGGATGCTGAGAAGAAGGTCGTGGTAGCCATGAGCGCGGACCAGCTTGATAATGGCCGGCCCGCCAAAGGTGAAGCCGCTGAACACTTTGCGGTGATCCGGGGTCTTTTGGACAAGGCCGGCTCCGCTGGCCAGGCCGAAGCCGATGGGGGCCTCCTTGCGGAGGCATCCCTTTCCGCCGCCGAAAAGGCCGCCATGGGGGGCATCGCCAAGAAGCGGGGCGCTGCGGACGCGCCCTTCCGTGCGATTGACCGGGAGACCGTGGTCTTCGGCTTTACCCCCGATGCCGAACCGGTGGCCGCCGCCCTTAAGGCTGCGGGGATCACCGGGGACGAAGTGGGCAGCCTGACGCCGGAGATGCTGGAAAGCGGCAGTTGGAAGGGCAAGACCTTCCGTTCCTACAGCGTGAACACCCCCCCAACCCGGCTCATCGTGGGCCGTACCAACCCCTACGCAAAATTTCTGGAGGACGTAAAGGACAAACTTTCCTCCCTGGGCTTTGAGGAATTCGACGGCCCCCTGGTGGAAACCGAGTTCTGGAATTCGGATGCCCTCTTTATGCCCCAGTTCCACTCCGCCCGTGACATCCACGATGTCTACCATATCGCCGAACCCGAAAAGGCCAAAGCCATTGAAGAACCCTGGCTCTCCAATGTGGCGGCGGCCCACGAAAACGGCGGCAAAACCGGCAGCCGGGGCTGGAACTACAGTTTTGACCGGGAGTTCACCAAGCGGCTCATCCTCCGCAGCCAGGGCACGGTGCTTTCCGCCAAGACCCTTCCCAAAGCCAAGATCCCCGGCAAGTACTTCGGCATTGTCCGCTGTTTCCGCTACGACAAGGTGGACGCCACCCATTTATCAGACTTCTACCAGACCGAAGGCATCGTCCTTGGTGAAGACGTGAACCTCCGCACCCTCCTCGGTATGCTGGACATGTTCGCCCGTGAAGTTGCCGGCGCCGAGGAAGTCAAGTACGTCCCCGGCTATTTCCCCTTCACCGAACCTTCCGTAGAGGTCCACATCAAACACCCGGTGCTGGGCTGGTTCGAGCTTGGCGGTTCCGGCATTTTCCGCCCGGAGGTGACCGCGTCCCTGGGGGTCAACGTTCCCGTGGCGGCCTGGGGCATCGGCATCGACCGCATGGCGATGATGGCCCTGGGGATAAACGATATACGGGAGATGTTCAGCTATGATATCGAGAATGTCAGGCTGCGGAGAACGCGGGACGCCGTATAGCCATATCGTCTAATCAGCTTGTGAGGCAGAAAACGGCATACAGGGGAATACTTTTTATATCGTTTTCCATGCCGAAATTCCGCGTGGAAATGCGGATGCCGCAGGGTGGTTTGTAACGCTTCATAAATTCTGAAAGGCTTTTGGAACGTACCCGTTCTCCCGATTTTACCTCAAGGGGAACCGCATTGCCCTTGCTGTCCTGAAACAGAAAATCAAGTTCTGCTATTCCGCTTGAGGCCCAGTAAAAAGGTTCAATCCCATTAGCGGACATGGCCTGCATCACATAATTCTCCGCCAGGGCGCCCCGAAAAGTGTCCGATAAGGACGGATTTTCTGCCGGACTTTCAAGGACTATAACCGACGGATCCCGTACCATCTTGGCGCAGAGCATACCCGTATCAAACGAATAGGCCTTAAAAAAGGTCCCCATATTGTCCGCCATATAAGGGGGCGTACCATCGGAAGTCCGGCAGCAAGTATAGACAAGCCCTGCCGCCTTAAGCCAAAAAATGGCGCTTTCATACTGATACGCCCGCCCGCCTGACTTCACCACACGGTACTGAAATTTCCGGTTTTCCTTTGCCAGCTGATGGGGCAGGCTTCTCCATGCTTCAAGGGTACGGCCTGCCTCCAACGCGTCGATATACCAAGCCATGTCCGAGACATAGTTTGCGTCCAGCGCGGTCTGTTCCTCCCGTGCGGCAAACAGATCCTCCTCCGCAAGATACCGGGTAACTACTTTGGGCAGCCCCCCTATTACAAGGTACAAACGGTACAACCTGAGCAGTTCTTCATGGAGAAAACTTTTTTCGTTATTGGCAAAGCAGGCGCGAATATGAGCGGCATACTGATCGTGTCCCAGAGCCGAAAGAAATTCTTCAAAATCCAAGGGGTACATCCGGACGTTATCAACCTTGCCGACAGGAAACGAATACTTCCCCGTCCCTACCGAAAGCCCCAACAAACTACCCGTGGCGATAATGTCATACTGGGGCGCATTCTCGTTAAAGTATTTGAGGGAGCTAAGTATCCGGTTGGAACTTTGCACTTCATCAAAGATGATGAGCGTTTCCCCTGCTTTGATGGGCCGTCCATGCAGGAGCGAAAGTTCGCCGATAAGGCGGGATATATCAAAATCGTGCTCAAAAACAGTGGCAATGCGATCATCATCTTCAATGTTAAAATAGGCCGTATCCTGGTACCGGGTTTCCCCAAACTGCTTCACCGCATAGGTCTTCCCCACCTGGCGGGCCCCGTACAGCAGGAGCGGCTTATGCCCCTTTCGCTCCTTCCAATCATGGAATTCAGCCAATATTTTTCTGTTTAAGTTCATTTTAAGTTCATCCTACTACCTAATATGATGATAATAATGCGTTTTGTCAACATTTTATGTTGATAAAATGTAAAATATAATACATAATCTCCACATAGTTAAGAGATCCCTTGCCAATTCGGCCTTTATCCTTATATCATTAGTTTATTCTGTTTCGCGGGGATACGGTAAGTGAACTGGGTTCAGCTATTTAAAAAGTCATTTCCTTACTTGATCGTGATAATCGTGGCATTCCTGGCTATGTCGGCGGTGAGTTATTTTTCGGCCAGAGCCGTCATACAGCAGCATCTGGTGGTTAATGCGGAAAACGCCCTTCAAACCGCGGAAGCAAATGTGGCGGAAGGGCTGGCCCGCTCGGAGGTGATGCTCCTTAACGGCTTCCATACGGTCCGGGGCATGCTGGATCGGGGAAGCGATCTTGAGAGCGTCCGGACCTATTTGGCGGGTACCGCCAACTGGATGCACCGGTCACTCAACGGGATACCCGGCTTTTACGGTATCTATGCCTATATCAATGGTAACTTTATTAATGGCATCGACTTCGAGCCCGACGAAAATTACCGTCCCGAAACAAGGCCCTGGTACCAGACGGCGCAGGGGCTTGGGAACGGTCAGATGGGCTATACCGATCCCTATGTGGATGCCAGCTCCGGGGAGCTGATCATATCGGTTGTTCAGAATCTTTTCAGCCTTAACGGCGGCTATTACGGTATTCTGGTAATGGATGTGGATATTTCCTGGTTCGGCCAGTATGTCCGTTCCCTGAACCGGGAATCCGGCGCTTACGGCATCATTCTCAATCAGAATATGAAGGTGATAAGCCACCCCCGGCAGGAAGCGCTGGGGCTGTCCCTTGGGGAACTGGACGGAGATTATGCCGAAATAACGGCGGAACTGGGGCAAACCAGGTTTATCCGGGCCCGGCAGATAACAGATACGAACGGCGAAACGGTTATCGTGTTTTTCAGGCAGATGGAAAACGGGTGGTATGGGGCGCTGGTTACCCCCATAAAAAGTTATTACCGCGACATCAATTCCATCGTGATAAACCCCTCCTTTCTGGGGTTTATTCTGATACTGGTCTTCAGCCTGATCACCCTCAGGATCATCGCGGCCCACATCCGTTCCGAAGAATTAAACATTGATACTTCAAAATTAAAGGCCCAGCTTGAAAAAACGGTCAAGGAGCGTACCCAGGAACTGGAGGAACGCAAGCAGGAACTGGAGATTCAGTCCCGGCTGGCGCAAGCCGCTTCCCAGGCCAAGGGGAGTTTCCTTGCCCGGATGAGCCACGAAATCCGCACCCCCCTGAACGCCGTAATCGGCATGACCCAAATCGCCCAGCAAAGTACGAATATCGAAAAAAAGGATAGCTCCCTGGCGGAAATCGCCGCAGCATCGCATCATCTGCTGGGCATCTTAAACGATGTGCTTGACATGTCCAAAATCGAAAGTGGTAAATTCACCATGGCCCACGAGCCCTTTGTTCTGGACGCCGCCATGCAGGAAGTGGCAAACATCATCCTTCAGCGTTGTAAAGAAAAGCGCATCATGTTTGAGCCTGATTTTTCCGTTCTGGCGGACGTTACGATCATGGGGGATAAACTGCGGCTTAAACAGGTGCTGATTAACCTTCTGGGCAATGCGGTCAAATTTACCCCCGAGAAGGGGGTAATCCGGTTTGTGGCGGAAATTATCAGCTGGGATGAAAATCAGTTTGAGGTACACTTTCTGGTTTCCGACAACGGCATCGGGATGAAACGGGAACAGATGGGAAAACTCTTTCATCCCTTTGAACAGACCGATGATAGTATTTCAAACCGTTTCGGCGGTACCGGCCTGGGGCTGTCGATCAGTCAGAACATGGTGCTACTCATGGGGGGCCTTATTACGGTGGCCAGTGAATTCGGCAAAGGCTCCACCTTTGAGTTTACCCTGAAGCTGGATGTGGCCGAACACAGGGAAGAAGTTCCCGGCCCGGAAAGCACCCCACTGCGGCAGGATTTTACGGGCAAACGTATCCTGCTTATCGAAGACATTGATATTAACCGGGTCATTATACAGGAGCTTTTGGCGGATACCCACATTAAATTTGAAGAAGCCCTTGACGGCGTCCAGGGCCTGGAAAAGTTCTCCGCCTCGCCGGAACATTATTATGACCTTATCTTTATGGATATACAGATGCCCAACATGGACGGCCACGAAGCCGCCCGCCGGATCCGCGCCCTTGACCGCGCCGACGCGAAAACCATACCCATCATCGCCATGACCGCCAATGCCTACCGTGAAGACATTGAAAAAGCTCTGGAAGCCGGCATGAACGCCCATCTGGCCAAGCCTATTAGTATTAAAGAGGCAAAAAAAGCGTTAAGCACGTATCTATAGTCCCGGAGGATGGAGTGCCTTCACGGTATTCGCAACCCTGTAGAACCTGCTTACGGAGCCTGCGCTTCGCTTGTCTCCTCCAGCAGGGAATTCCAGACGTTGCTCATACCATGAAGGCCCTCCCTCCTCCGGCCTGTAGTGACTTCGCTGGTGAGGAAGCGTATATCTTGCGGCGTTACCGGTTTTGCCGTAATATATTTATATCATGCCTAAGATTGAAGTTAATGAAGAGGTTTTTTTTGCTATGGCGGACCCGGAGGGCCGGGGAAGCTGTTGGGAAACGCGGGAGGCTTTCGAAGAAGCTCTTACCTGCGCCAAGGCGGAATTGGATGAGGACAGCGATAAGACCCTGCCTGTTTCGGAACGGGTCCTTAAGATTGAATTGAACGATACCAACAGGCCCGATCTCTGGGCCACTGCGGGCTGCGCCCGGCAGTTACGGGTCCATAATGGGGGGAAGCGGCCTGAATATCCCTTCTTTTCCAGGCCCGGCAATGTGCAGAAGGCTTCCCGCAAAGTATTGGTAGATACAAGCGTCAAGGGCGTGCGGCCCTATCTGGGGGCCTTTGTCGCTTCCGGTAAATCCGTCACCGACGCCTCCCTGCGGGACATGATCCAGACCCAGGAAAAGCTGGCCTGGAATTTCGGCCGTAAGCGCCGGACCATTTCCATGGGGCTCTACCGCATCGCCATTATCCAGTGGCCTATCACCTACAAGGCGGTGGACCCCGATTCGGTTTCCTTTGTGCCCCTCCAGTGGGACACCCCCCTGACCTTGCGGGAAATCCTGAAGCAGCACCCCAAGGGTAAGGAATACGCCTTTATCCAGGAACATGAGCCCCTGCATCCCCTTTTGGTGGACGCCAAAAACGCCATCCTCTCCTATCCGCCGATCATCAACTCTGCGGACCTGGGGGCGGTCCAGGTGGGGGACACGGACCTCCTGGTGGAGTTTACCGGCACAGACCAGCCTTCGGTAATTCTGGCGGCGTCGATCATGGCCTGCGACCTTGCGGACCAGGGCTACACCATTGAGCCCGTGGAGGTGGAATACGCCTACGATACCCCCTTTGGCCAAGGTTCCGCCCAGGGCGGAACCAGGCTTGTCACCCCCTGGTATTTCCAGGAGCCGGTGTTCTGTTCCCTGGCCCGGGTGGAAAAATTCCTGGGTGAAAAACTCAGTGTTGACGAGTGCCTTGCCGCCCTGGAACGCATGGGGGTCAGGGCGGAAAAGGCCGTGGATGCGGAAAAAGGCGCCATTGGGGAAGCACTTGCCGTAATTCCAACCGAAGGCATCCGGGCATGGCCACCGGAATACCGGAACGACTTCCTCCATGCCGCCGATGTGGCGGAGGATGTGATGATAGGCCGAGGGCTCAATTCCTTTAAGCCCGAACGCCCCCGGGACTTTACCGTGGGCCGGCTTACCCCCATCACCTATTTCAGCCGCCGGGTCAAGGAAATTCTGGTGGGCATGGGCTACCAGGAGATGATCTACAACTACCTGGGTTCCCGCAAGGACCTGGTGGACAACATGCGGGGGGACGGAAGCCGGATACTCCGTATCTCCAACCCCATGACGGAAAACTACGAATACGTCCGGGATTCGGTCCTGGCCTCTTTGATGATGAGCGAGGCCGTGTCGGGTCACTCGGTCTACCCCCACCGGATATTCGAGATCGGCAAAGTGGCCTACCGGGACGATGCAGAAAATTACGAAGCCGCTGGCGATGCCAGCGGCACAAGCACCCGGCAGTACCTGGGCTTTGTCCATGCCGGGGCGGACGCCAACTTCAACACCGCTGCGGGGCAGCTCCAGACCCTGTTCTACTACATCTCCCGGGAGTACACCGTGGAAGAATCAACCGACAGCCGGTTCATCCCCGGCCGGGCGGCGGCGATAAAGTACCAGGGTAAACACATCGGTGTCTTCGGTGAAATTCACCCGGAACTGCTGGAAAACTGCGGTGTCACCGTGCCCTGTATTGCCGCCGAGATCGATATTGAAGTTTTGCTGTAAGGTGCATAAGCTTCGATTTTGCTTCCAGCAGTATTACTACCGAAGGTTCCCCTCTTGACGTCTAGCATTTCCAGGCATTTGGGCCCCTTAAGTTTTTACCGCGAGGCATTGAGTATTGCCCTGCCGGTGATGCTTCAGCAGCTTATCATGAGCATGGTCTCCCTGATCGACAACTTCATGGTTGCCGGCCTGGGGGATATCAGCATGGCTGCGGTGAATGTGTCCAACCAGCTCAACTTTATTTATATCGTCATCATCAACGCGGTATGCGGGGCCGGGGGAATTTACATTGCCCAGTTCAGGGGCGCAGGGGATACCGAGGGGATGCGCCATGCCTACCGCTTCAAGGTGATCTTCGGAGCGGCGGTTTCGGCGGTGTATTTTACCCTCTGCTGGACCATACCGGAACAGATGCTGGGGATGATGATCAGGGGGAACGCCGCAGGACAAGAGATCCTTTCCATCGGCGCAAAATACCTGCGGCTTTCGTCATTCACGCTGCTGCCCCTGGCCCTGTCTTCCGCCATCGGCTCCTCCTTCCGGGAAATAGGGCGCCCCAAGATTCCCCTCTTTATTTCCGCCACCGCCACCCTGGTAAATACCATCGGAAACTGGTTCCTTATTTACGGCAACCTGGGGGCGCCCCGGCTTGAAGTAACCGGCGCAGCCATCGCCACCATTATCGCCCGGCTCTTCGAGCTTGCAGCCTTCCTTGTCTACGTCCATACTGCGGGGGCCGAAAAAGCGCCCTTCTTCGCAAAGTTCAGCACCCTGTTTAAAATCAAGGGCGCCCTTGTCCGCAAAATTCTCGCAAAATCCGGGATGATGTTCCTTTCGGAACTTTCATGGGTCAGTTCCGAGACCATCATGGTCGCCCTTTACAATAGCCGGGGCGGCGCGGAGGTAGTGGCCGGCATGGCTGCGGGCTGGACCATGGCGAACCTGTTCTTCATCCTCTTCGGGGGCATCTGGACAGCCACCGCAGTGGTAATCGGCGGCGCATTGGGGGCGGGCCGGCTTGAGGAGGCGAAGCAGCGGGCGGAGTGGATCAAGTCCGGGACGCTTGTGCTTAGCTGCGTTGTCGCCCTACTTGGGTTCGGGATAGTTAAGCTGCTCATCCCCCTGGTCTTCTCCAACCTCACCCCCCAGGCCAGGGGCATCAGCCTGGGAATGGTCTCGATCATCCTTCTCTATTTGCCCCTCTGGTCCCTCCTCAACGCCCAGTTTGCCATCACCCGTTCCGGCGGTGACACCGCCGCCGGCATGTACACCGATGTTTCGATAAACACCTTCCTCTTTATCCCCGGCGCCTTTATCCTGGCCTTCTGCACAAGCCTTGGCCCGATACCCATGTTCGCCATCCTCAAACTCACCGACATCCTCAAATACTTTGTGATCCGGTATTTCTACAAAAAAGAACGGTGGGTAAAGAATTTGACCAATGAGGAATGAAAAATGACAGGTTATATGATTTTGTTGGATATATCCGATATAATATTGAAAATATGGTGATTATATTCATCAAATTTATATATTTATATTGACTCAATCCGATATATCTAATATAATTGGATATTATGAGCAATATTGACCTGCTGACAACCACGAATCACTGGTGGGATACGGGAAAAGTCAACGCCGTATTCATGGAAAATGCCGTCCGGGACGAAATTCAACAGATTTTTGCCGCCATGGAAGCCCGGAGGGTTTTGGCTATTGTCGGCCCCCGGCGGACGGGAAAGTCCACCCTCATCTACCAGATTATCGATCAGCTTCTCAAGACCGGGACCGATCCGGCTCATATTGTACTGTTCAACGGTGATTCCCCCCTGTTCACAGGGAGCGCCAAAACTGGCGGCGAAGAAACCATAAGCAGTATTGTGGATACTTATGTTAATGAGAAACTCCATAAGCCTATCATCGAAATGAAGGAGCGAATCTATATTTTTATAGACGAGATCCATTTTCTAAAAGACTGGCAGATACATGTTAAATCCATTTATGATCTGAACCCCAATGTAAAATTTATCATCAGCGGGTCCTCGTCAATTCAGATGTTTCTGGGGGCTCGGGAATCCCTCTTGGGACGGATCACCGACATCAATGTGCTGCCCTTCTGTTTTGATCAGTTCCTGCGTTTTTTCAGCCTGTTCAAAAAAACCTTTGATTATGATCGTTATGCCAAAGTTCTGCCCGCCCGTTCCCTCTTCGACGATCCTGCGGTCTTTTATCATCATCTGGATACAAAAAAAACGGAGCTGGCCTTTTTGGAGCTGGCCCTGAACGAGGGGGTAAAATCATTTTTACTAAACGGGGGATACCCGGAATTTTTCAAGACCGATAATATCCTGTACTGGCAAAAAATGCTTACCCAGGACATTATCGACAAGGGCTTATACCGGGACATCGTGAGTTTCTACCGGGTTACCAATCCGCTGATCCTGGAAAGGCTGCTCTACCTTATCGCCGCGAACTCCGGCGGCGAATTTGCCTATGCGGGATTGGGCGGGACCATCGGCATAGACACCACCACTGCGTCTACCTATATAAATTATTTGTCCCAGGCTCATCTGATCACGGTTCTGGAAAATTATTCCCCAAACACGGTCAAGGTTGTCAGGAAAAACAAAAAGATCTATGTCTCCGACAACGGCATACGGAACGCCATTATCAACAATGATGCCCCCGATTCCCGGGACGAGGGCTTCCTGGCGGAGAGCGCATGCGTCCAGATGGCCCGCGCCTATTGCGAGGATAAACTCTTCGGTCTTTACTTCTGGCGGGACAAACAGGTCGAGGCGGATATCATTATCGACAAGAAAACCCATCTGCTCCCGGTTGAGATTAAGTACCGCAACAAGATTGAAGATAAAGATTTAGACGGGCTGTATGATTTTATGAAAAAATACAATGCAAAAACCGGTATTGTTATTACAAAAAACATTCTGAAAAAAGAAGGGGATGTATATTTTGTTCCATTACGGCTGGCGAAGGCTGCAACGGGAATAGGATGAAAAATTAGCAATAGAGTTGTTCAGAAACTGAAGTTTCTGAACAACAACCGCTTAAAAACAACAAAATGCAGAGCATTTTGCAAGACTTGTTCGACAACCAACCGGGTTGTCGAACAAGTCTAATGAATAGCAGAAGGTCTACCACCCCAGCACCCGCTCCCTATACGCTGTTCCTATCCGCTCAAGTGTTTCCGGTACGGCCTCTCCCGGCAGCATCTGTTTGTGCAGATCAATCGTAAACTGATTCATGGAAAAATGGCGGAACAGCAATACTGTTTTTTTCAGCTTTTTTTCATTGGCGTATAAATCCCGCACTGTATCAGTATAGGCTTCGAAGATGCCGCCCTTTTTCATTTCCGAGTAGCCGGTGATCCAGACCGGGACCGGGGCCAGGGCACGGTGAAATTCCAGGAGCAGCGCCGCCATGGCACGCTGGGATTCCGCAGCCTTTTCGGTAAAGGCCGCGCCGCCCAGGCGGCGGAGTTCGGCAAGATCGGCGGTACGGGGGGTGTGGATGGGGGTCTTGTTCAGGATGATCGCATTACGCCTAAAGTCGATGTTCAGGGCGGGAGTTCCCCGGAAGAATTTTTCGGCAATTTTGCCCGAGGGGCCCACCAGGTAGCGGCGGTTTTCCGCAGCCTGTTCACGGCGGCCGGGGTTATCCGCCACCAGGATCAGCTTGATCACAGCCCCGGACTCAATATCGTCCAATGCGCCGTTATACACGATGGGAGTCTCCACGGCGTAGGCGGGACCCTCCCGGCTGTTCACCAGTTTCTGTTGAAGCGGCCCCAGTTTGGGCAGGTCACGACAGAGGCGGTCAACCATATCCCGGTAGTGATCCCTTGCAACAGTAAAGGCCGCCCATGTACTCTTCTTCATTATAAAAGTATATCCTATGTTGGATCGATAAAATAGTTGCTTCAATCGATAAAATAAATATACAATCAATGGACAATATGGAGGAGTAAGTGAATAAAATTATCTCGAAGAAACAATTATCCGCGGATGTGTATGAAATGACCGTGGAAGCGCCCCTGATTGCCCGTGCGCGAAAGGCGGGGCAGTTTTTGATAGTCCAGACTGATACCAATTGGGGAGAACGGGTGCCCCTCACCATTGCCGATGCGGATGCCGCGGCAGGGACGGTCACTATAGTTTTCCAGACCGTAGGGGCAACGACCCACAAGCTGGCGGTAAAAGAACCGGGCGAATATGTTGAGAACATCCTGGGCCCCCTGGGGAATCCCACCCATATCGAAAAATTCGGAACCGCGGTCTGTGTGGGAGGCGGTATCGGAGTAGCGCCCCTCTTCCCCATCGTGCAGGCCATGAAGGCTGCGGGTAATAACGTAAAGGTGATCATCGGCGCCCGGAACAAGGAGTTGATCATATTCGAGGACCGGATGCGGCAATACGCCGATGAGCTCACGGTGGTCACCGATGACGGCTCCTACGGCAGAAAGGCCCTGGTTACCGAGCCCCTGAAGGAATACTGCGCCGCCAGCCCCAAGCCGGATATGTCCATCGCCATCGGCCCGCCCATCATGATGAAGTTCTGTACCGCCGCGGCCAAGGAATTCGATGTACCGATCATGGTGTCCCTCAATACGATCATGATTGACGGTACGGGGATGTGCGGCTGCTGCCGGGTCACCGTTGGGGGGGAAACAAAGTTCGTTTGCGTGGACGGCCCCGAGTTCGACGGTCATAAGGTTGATTTTGAAAACATGATGATCCGCATGCGGGCTTTTAAGAATCAGGAGGATCAGGATCATCACAAATGCCACATCGGTCTGGGCCTTGAGCCTCACGCCGCTCCGGCGACTAAATAAAGAGGAATTAACATGAGTAACATTAAAACAAAGACCGAATTTGGAACCTCAACCGAGCTGCGAAGCAGCGAAGGTTCCCCTCTTGAAACGGAAGCCCAATCCCTTCTTGCGCCATTGCTGGAACGGAAGAAAGCCGGGGAGAAGATAGGCCCCAAGGATCGAATGGCTATTCCCCCGCAGGAAATGCCCACCCAGGAAGCAAAGGCACGAGGCGGGAACATGTCCGAAGTGGCCCTGGGCTACGGCGAATGTCAGGCCCGGCTGGAAGCGGAGCGCTGTCTGGGCTGCAAGAACGAACCCTGCGTCAAGGGCTGCCCCGTGGGGGTTTCCATCCCCCGGTTTATCGCGGAAATACAGAAAGGCGAATTTAAGGCCGCCATTGATATCATCAAGGAAACAAACCTGCTCCCCGCAGTCTGCGGCCGGGTCTGTCCCCAGGAAAAACAGTGCCAGCTGGAATGCACCCTGGGCAAGAGCCTTAAAAGTGTGGAAAAGGCGGTGGCCATTGGCCGGCTGGAACGGTACCTGGCGGACTGGGAGCGGGACAACAACAAGGTGACCATTCCGGCGGTAAAACCCGCTACCGGGAAGAAGGTCGCCGTTATCGGCTCAGGCCCTGCGGGGCTTACCGTAGCCGCCGATACCGCCCGGGCGGGCCATGGGGTAAGTATCTTTGAAGCCTTCCACAAACCCGGCGGGGTCATGGTCTACGGCATCCCCGAATTCCGGCTCCCCAAGGCTATTGTCCAGGCAGAAGTGGATGGCCTGAAAAAAATGGGTGTCAGGCTGGAAACGAATTTTCTTGCCGGCCGTACCCGGACGATAAAGGAATTCCTTGATGAAGACCATTTTGACGCGGTGTTCATCGGTGTGGGGGCGGGGCTTCCCAAATTTCTCGGCATCCCCGGGGAAAACCTGGTGGGGGTATCCAGCGCAAACGAGTACCTGACCCGGGCTAATCTGATGAAGGCCTACGATACCGAAAGCGCCGCCACCCCGATGTACCGGTCGAAAATTGTGGCGGTTATCGGCGGGGGCAACGTAGCCATGGACGCCGCCCGGATGGCCCTGCGGCTGGGTGCGGAACAGGTCCACGTGATCTACCGCCGCACCCGGGATGAGATGCCCGCCCGCGCGGAAGAGGTGGAACACGCCATGGAAGAGGGGATCATCTTCAACTTTTTGCAGAACCCGAACAAAATCCTCGGTGACGACAAGGGCCGGGTGATCGGCATGGAGCTCCAAAAATTTGAACTGGGGGAACCGGATGCCTCGGGCCGCCGGAGCCCCGTGGCTATTCCCGGATCGGAATATGTCTATGACTGCGATACGGTCATCGTCGCTCTGGGGAACGAGTCCAACCCCCTGATCACCAAAACCACGGCGAACCTTTCCACAGACAAACGGGGCCGCATCCTTGTAGACGGGGAGCAGAAAACCTCCCTGGACAAGGTCTACGCCGGGGGGGATATCGTCCTGGGGGCCGCCACGGTGATCCTCGCCATGGGTGAAGGCAGAAGGGCCGCCGCCGCCATCAACGGGCTTTTGGCCTGACCGTACTTGAAGCGAATGCCCAGGGGCATACCCTTGGGCAATGCTTCTTGTAAATTTATCTTCTCCAAGGCATTATAGAGTGTATATGAAAATAAGTACCGCTGTCTTTTGTGTTTTTCTCACGCTTCCGGGCTTGCCGGGTTTTGCCCAGTCCCCTGGGGGTTCCGGGACAGACAGGCCTACGGTGATTCAGCACTACCGCGCCGGCCGGAACCTGGAGTCCAATGGCCGCATGGCCGAGGCGGATGCCTATTATAATGAAACGGTCCGGATGTGCCAGGATGAGGTTTCCCGAAACATCGCCAACCGGGATACCTATGCGGCGATCACCTGGGCCCTGCAGCGGCAGCGAAAATACCGGGATGTCATTAGCTGGGGGGACCGGGGGCTCCGGCTTTATACCGATGAATACCGCGTCATAGAAACCCTGGGGGAAGCCTGGTTCTACCTTGACGACTATAACCGCTCTCTGAACTACATGCAGCGCTATACCAACGCCCTCCCCCAGGGGGAACGGGTGGCGGTGGCCTATTTCTTCATCGGCGAGATTTTCCGGCTGCGGCAGCAGTACCGCCACGCCGACATCGCCTACACCACTGCGGTACGGCTGGACCCGAATGCGGCCCTCTGGTGGTACCGGCTCGCCACAGTCCGGGAATCCGCCGGCGAATACACCCCCGCCATCGAGGCCTACCAGCGCGCCCTCCGGCTCGACCCCGGCTATTCCGAAGCCGGCGCAGGACTGACCCGGGCCCAGGGACGGAACACGGCCCAATAAAACGGGCCTTCATACGAGAATAACGCTTTTCTATTCGTAGTATGCATCCGGAGCCGGCCCAATTCTGAATCCTTCGGCACGAAGTTGTTCATCAAACTTCCTGTAATACTCCCTTCGCTCTTCGGGTGTCATTTTGTTCATTTTTGCACTTACTTGCCGCTTCCAGGAACGGCACTCGGCGATAATCTTCCGGTCATTCTCACGTTCTTCTTCAGGCGTCATACGTACCTCCGGTCCGTTTTCCGATAGGAATGAATTTATACCCCGCCATGCGGCGGGGCGGCGTCATAATCTATAATCTCCGTTGGGGTGGCTAAGCCTATCCACCGGTATCCCTCACGCAAATTGATAAAACCTGCCCCGATCATGGTTTTAGGCTTAACTATATGCCCCATATTAAAACTTACTACACAATTTAAACTATTAATCGTTGCCGTTGCAATATGGACAGCATCTTCACGGTATTTGAGCGGAATAATATGCTTCGCGATATATATATCGGCCAATTGATCCACCAGAGGGTTATCTGGCAAGGTCTTGATCGTATATGTATCAATAAGCCTTTTCATTTCATCATACATTTCTTTAGGCGCTCCTGCTAACTCACCTATTACGGCATCAGATGTATAGGCCGCATACTTACCGCTTTTTATATCATCAAAAAGTATTCGGGTATCCCGCTGTTTTTTCCCCGCCTTGCCGTAATTATAAAAGTTAAAGACCGAGGCCTCAAGAAACAAGGTGGGAATATAGTTCCTGTGTCTATGCCTCATTGCACGGCCTTCTTCTTTTCCGCTATTTTTTCGGCGTTTAAGCGCCAGGAAAGCGTAAAGTCCCACTTCTGCGGAAATTCCGGGGAGGCAATTTTGAAACTGAAGCGGCCCGGTTTTCCGTGGATGGCGGCGGAAAAGGACAGATCCCATATACCGTCTTTTTTTGCCCTTATTTCATAAGCTGTTTTTGTCTTGAACTGAAAGATCCCCGGGGACCAGCTTAGTTCCCCTGTGGCTTTAGCGGAACTAAGGCCGTAGGTCCCTTGCGGCACCGGATAGGGGGACGGCTGTTCATCGGTCAGGGCCAGGAGCCCGTCCAGTGACCCGGATAACACCAGCCCCAACGGGACGGCCCAGAGGCTGCCCTTACGGGGTGTTTTGACGGCGGTATGCTCCGGGGGCCAGATGAGGGCGGAGACGGCCGGGATGCCCTGGAGAATCAGGCGGGGGTTAAGGGTAAAGCCAAGGGTCCCGTCAAGGCTGTCCAGGGTCTTGGCCGGGTCCTGGGCGTTCCGGCCTGCGGTCAGGGAAATACGGGAGACACGGAAGGGGGCGGAGGCGGAGGAAAAGCGGTAGTATACCGTGGAGGAACTCCGTTCAAAGGCTTCGCCGGGGGCGCTTCCCCGAAGGGTCGTGCCCAGCCGGAACAGGCTGCTCTTTTTTCCCTTCACTTCAAATTTTCCGGCGGTCCTGAATCCCGCTCCCGGACTGGCGCCGTCCCGGCCGGTGTAATGCGCCCCCGCCCCGTCCGCCGCAAGGGAAAGCTGCCAGCGCCGGCCAAGGGGGGCCAGGGGGTTCCCGATACGGAGGCCCAGGTTTCCGTAAAGGTCCCGGCCCCAGGCAAAGGTTTCCGAGTAGGCCCAATCAGAGCTTACAGAGAGATAGGGGGACGTAAAGAGGAGCCCAAAGCCATAGAGGGCAAAATCCCGGGCCGGCAGGGGCGGGGCGGTGGAGAACCAGGCGGAACTTTTCCGGGCCGCCAGCTTCCGGCCGGTATAAAAGGCTTCCAGGTTCAGCCCCGCCTTTTTGCCGAACTGCCCCTCAATGCCTCCGCCAAAGGAGGTATTCCACTCCCCATCGGCAAGAACAGAGGCAAAGCCCCGGACGGAAGTCCCCGCCGCCTTTCCCCGGAAAAAATTCAGGGCGGGGCTCCTCAGAGAGAGGTAGGTTTCCGCATCCTTTGTGGAAACGGGGGCGGTTTTAAGCTCCGCCATGGAAGGCTTATGGTTTTCCGCAAAGGGAACCGACCGCGCCCAGGGATTGCGGAGCCGGGCGGGAAGCCCCCATTCATCCAGTACGCCGTAAAGCAGCCGCGACCCGGTGGGATCGTGGTAGAGGCCGGTAAGGAAAGCGGTGTTTGCCTCGGCTATGGCCGCTTCCTCCCAGGGCCAGGGAGGCGGGAATTCCCCGGAACGCCGATCCAGCACTTCTCCCCGCAGGGAAAGTCCCGGCCGGGGCACATGCAGACGCAGGTCCCCCCGGTTATTCAGCCTGCCCCCTTTTTCCCAGGAGCCTGACCAGAGGAGGTCCCAGGTAAAGGCCGGCAAAGATGGGGGATTGGTTTTAGGGCCGGAAGTTTCCGCAGAGAGGGATCTCTCCGGGAAAAACAGGCAGATCAGCGCTGCAATAGCGGCGCCCAAATATAATGTTTTCATACATTATATAGGGCACTCGCATGGAAGGCGCTTTAATCAAAATGTCTTTTTTTGCGAAAAAATGATTTTTTTTTGAAATGATATACAAGGACACGAATTCGTATTAATCCGTGTTCTATCTCCTGACCGATGAACGGATCTGGCTGTCGGAGAAGCCGTTAATCTCTTTAACCAGGGCCAGCCAATAGCCCGCTTCGGTTTCCGAAGTGTAGGGGCCTACCCGTACCCGGTACAGGGTTTTGCCGTCCACATCGCGGTTATCGATAATCGTTGTGATCCCCTTGGAAGCCAGGGTTTCCTTGACCCCTTCCGCACGGACCTTGGCGGAGAAGGCGCCGATCTGTATCCAGTAATCGTTATTCGTCCGGGATGATGCGGGTTTCGCCGTGCTGACTGCGGCGGGCTTGGCTGCCGGGGCTGCTGCGGGTTTGGCCGCCGGAGCCGTCGCAGGCGTGGCTGCCGCAGGTTTGGCTGCGGGACTTGCGGGAGCCGCAGGGACAGCTCTGGCAGGGACGGTTGAAGGGGCGGAGCGGCTCGCAGGCTCAGCCTGCCGGGAAGCGGGCACCGCAGCGGTGCTGGGTATGGGCACATTGATCGAGGTGTTTTCACCGTTGATGCGATAGTTATTTTCCTGTACGGTGCTTACCGCAGGCGGGGACTGAAGCCCCGGGATGCCGTTGTCTTTCCGCACCATATCCACCACATCCGCCGATGCCGGCTGGGTCCGGGCAGGGGCAGGCTCGGGCTGCAAAGTGCCGCCGCCTTCAGCCTCCCCGGCGCCGGTTCCTGCGGGAATGGGCTTGGGGGTCGAGATGACCGTACCGGGATTTGCCGTTGCAATCGCGGGACGGGCTTCCCCGCTTGAAGGTTTGGGTGTAAAAATCAGTATTGATGCGCTTATTACAATCACCAAAAACACACCCACAGAAACTGCAACAAGAAGTAATTTTCTCTTTTCCATAGTTACGGTACCATCCCCTGTCCGGAAAGAATCCTGTCGATCCGGTTTTCTAATCTCACTTGAGAATATCCCCGGTTTTCTACTATATGAATATCGGCGTTATAATCTAAAGTTTTATCAAAATATTGCGAAGTGAAGTTTCTTTGACTCCCAAACCGCTTGATAAGGGCGATCCAGGGGAGCTGATCCCGTTTCCGCGCCCGCAAAAGCCGGGTCAGCGCCGGGGCCTTGACGATGATGATGGCGTCCAGATACGGCAGGGCCGCAGAGCGGTGCAGCAGGGCGGCGTTGATGACGCAGGGCCTTTCCCCCCGGGCCTCAATCCACTCCAGGGTCATCCGGTTTGCCGCGGGATGAACGATTGCTTCCAGGGCCGCCAGTTCTTCGCCCTTGCCAAAGACCTTTGCGCCCAAAAGCCTGCGATCCACCGCCCCATCGGCCCCCAGGACCGATTCCCCAAAACGCGCTAAAATCGCCTCTTTTTCCGTTTCAATGGCCCGGTGCCCCAGCTTGTCCACGTCCAGCACCGGAAAGCCCCGTGCTTCAAGGAGCTTTGCAACATGGTTCTTTCCTGCGCAGTAGGCGCCCGTAAGGCCGATTATCCTGCCCCTGTGTTTTTCCTTTATCACCTTTAGTGAAAATCCCCCCAGCGCTTCCCCGTCTCCACGCTGACCCGCAGGGGTATCTTGAGGGTAACCGCCTTTTCCATCACTTCCTGTACCAGCTTTGCGGCATCTTTGGCGGCGTCTTTGGGACATTCCAGGATGAGTTCGTCGTGCACCTGCAAAAGAAGCCGGGCGGGGCTCTGCGATACGGTCAGGGCCTTGTCCAGGTTCAGCATGGCGGTTTTGACGATATCCGCGGCGGAGCCCTGGATGGGGGTGTTCACCGCCACCCGCTCGGCGCCGGCCTTCTCGGTTTTGTTCCGGGAATTGATGGCCTGTATGTAGCGCCGCCTGCCCAGGATCGTGGAGGCGTAGCCGGTCTCTTCAGTTTTTCTGATCAGTTCTTCGATAAACCGGCGGATGCCGGAATAGGTTTTGAAATAGGCCTCGATAAATGCGGCGGCGTCGGTGCGGGTAATGCCCAGTTCGTTGGCAAGGCGGAAGGCGCTCATGCCGTACATCACACCAAAGTTGATGGTCTTGGCGATACGGCGCTGGTCGCTTTGCACGTCCTTCTCATCGATGCCGAAGATCAGGGCGGCGGTGCGGGCGTGGACATCCTTGCCCTCTTTGAATGCGGCGAGCAGGTTTTGGTCCTCCGAAAGATGGGCCAGCACCACGAGCTCTATCTGGCTGTAGTCGGCGGAAATAAGCACACAGCCCGGCTTGGCGATAAAGGCCTCCCGGATGCGGCGGCCCTCCTCGTCGCGGATGGGGATGTTCTGGAGGTTGGGCTCCCGGCTGGAAAGACGGCCCGTGGCGGTGCCGGTCTGCACAAAGTTGGTGTGGAGCCGCCCTTCCCGATCGGCCTGGTCCGCCAGGGTATCAACATAGGTGGACTTGAGTTTGGCCAGAGTACGGTGGCGCAGGATCAGGGCCGGCACCGGGTCCTCATGGGCCAGCTCTTCCAGAACCGCCACATCGGTGGAATAGCCGGTCTTGGTCTTCTTGCCGGGTTTAAGCTTTCGCTCGGTAAAGAGCACTTCCTGTAATTGCTTGGTAGAGGCAATGTTGAATTCGTGGCCAACGAGTTTGTAGATTTCACCCTGAATATGCCCCAACTCCTTCCACAGTTCCACCCCGTAGTCCTTTAACACCCTGGGCTCAATCTTGATGCCAAGCCCTTCCATCTCCGCAAGGATCGGGAGCAGGGGCATTTCCAGGTTTTCAAAAAGCCCCAGGGATTCCGCGGCCTTAAGTCCGGGTTCCAGGTACTGCTTCATCCTGATGCAGAGGTCCGCGTCTTCGGCGGAATAGCGGGCGGCGGTTTCCAGGGGCACCGCGTCAAAGGTACTGCCCTTGGGCACAATATCTTTATAAGATACCGGAGTATATTCAAGATGATAGGTTGCCAGGGAATCCAGTGAATAGTTGTTCCGTTCAGGATCGGTAAGCCATGCGGCCACCATGGTGTCCCAGATTTTGCATTGCCACTTTTCTATACCCCAGCCCCGGCTTACCTTGTAATCGTACTTGGCGTTATGGGCGGCAACGGTCATCTTCGGGTCCGCAAGCAGGGGCGTAAGAAGCTCCTTCACCTTTTCAGGATCGAGGAAGGGCGCGAGGGGAATGGATTGCGGGGCCGGTTCGGGCGCTTCCTCTGCGGCGCTTGCGGCGGTCACGCCCCGGTGGGCCGCCACCGGCACATAGAAACCTTCCTTTGGTTTAAGGGCCAGGGAGATCCCGATGGGCCGGGCATTCCAGGCGTCAAGGGAATCGGTCTCAAAGTCCAGGGCCAAAAAGCCCTGCTTCCGCCCCGCCGCCAGGAGGCTTTTCAGTTCAGCTAAATCCAGAACCGTTTTGTAAACCCCTTCCCCCAGCAGCGCCGGGTCCGCCGGCACGGAAGACGGCGAATGCACAGTAAAACTACCGGCCTGGGAATCGCTCCCCCGGGGATCGCCGCCATTGTTTGCCGCACCGATATTGGCGCCGCCGGCATCGGCTTCGCTGCGGCCGGCGTCCCCGTTTCCACCCTTAGCTGCGGCGCCGTCAAGCTTTTTGGCAACCTGGATCACCCCTTCCCGCATGAGCACCCGGGCCCCGGCGGAACGGTTCAGGGTTTCAACGGAAAGTTCTTCGATGTTTTTAACCGGCAGGGGCACGGCGCATTCCAGGGCGATAAGCTTCTTTGAAAAGTAGGCGCTCTCCTTGCCTTCGGCGAGCTTCTTCCCCACCGCGCCCTCAATGCCGGCAATGTTTTTGAAAATATCGTCCAGGGAACCGTAACGGGCCATGAGCTTTACCGCGGTTTTTTCCCCCACACCCTTTACGCCGGGCACGTTGTCGGAACTGTCCCCCGTAAGGGAGAGCAGGTCCAGCACCTTTTCGGGGGGCACCCCCCACTCGGCCTTGACTTCGTTCGGGCCAACCAGTTCCAGGGGCAGGCCGCCATTCCCCCCGCCGCTCCCCGGGCTGCCCGCGGAGGCGTCACGGGGAGATTTTTGGGGCCGCAGTTCCCAGGTTCCATTCCCCACCAGCTGCAGCAGGTCCTTGTCGGATGAAAGGATGTAGCACTGCCGGTTTTCACCCTGGCACTTTTTCGCCAGGGTGGCAATAATATCATCCGCCTCAAAACCATCCGCCCGCAGCGAGGGGACCCCCAGGGCCGCCAGAACTTCCTCCACCAGGGGCACCTGATCGTGGAGGTCCTCGGGGGCCTTCTGCCGGGTAGCCTTGTATTCGCTGTACATCTTGTGCCGGAAGGTGGGGGTGCGGGAATCAAAAATCGCCGCCAGCCGCCGGGGCCGCTCCGGCTTGTCCCGGGCCTTCCCGGCGGCATTTGCAGCGGGAGCCCCCTCATCCAAAAGGGTTACCAGGGTGCGGGCAAAGCCGAACAGGGCGGACACATTCCGGCCTGCGGTGTTCCGCAGGGGATGGGAAAGAAAGGCAAAATAGGATCGGTAAATTAAGCCATAGGCATCAATAAGGTAAAGGGGCGCTGGTTCAGACATACCCAAAATATAGCCGAAAAATGCCGGAAACACCAGACCGGCTCACTAAAGGCGCCACAGGCTCCTACGCCTTAATTGCCGTCTTCCACTTGCCTGAATTGAAACGGACAAGTACCAGAAAGGAACGTAAAAGCTGGTCAAGGAACAGGGCTATCCAGGCGCCCCAGAGCCCCCAATGCAGTACAAAGACGGCAAAAATCGCAAAGCCCGGCCGCACAAGCAGCACGGTAATAAAACTGATCATCGCAACGCTCCGGGTATCCCCTGCGCCGCGCAGCGCCCCCGCAAGGATAAACTGTGATGACTGGAAGGGCAGGATCAGGGCAACCATCATCATTATTTGCCCCCCAAGGTTGATGATTGCCATGCTGTCCGCGTCATTGCCGACATAGAGCGAAATAATCTGCCGCCCGAATAAAATAAAAATAGCCGCCAGTACAAGGGAAACCACAAAACCGATGCGCCGTGTCCTGCCGGCGTAAAACTGCGCCATGTCCGGGCGGCGCTTGCCCAGGCTTTGTCCGACCAGGGATGTGGCCGATACGGCAATTGCCTGGCCTATCATAAAGGACATGGCCTGAATGTTCATGCAGGCCATGTGGGTTGCATAGAGCAGGATTCCTAATGATGTTACGGTTTTTGTATAGGTGATCATCCCGATGCGCATAATGCCCTGTTCCAAAAGCGCCGGCAGTCCAATCTTGATAATTGAACCCATCACTTTTTTGTCGGGCTTAAAACTTTCGCGGAAACGCAGCCGTATATAGTTTTTACCCCGCAGCAATGCGCTCATCGCAAGGACAAAGGCGGTAAATTGGCCGATGATCGTGGCAAGGGAAGCGCCGGCGACTTCCATACGGGGAAAACCGAAGTTGCCGTAGATCAGCAGGTAGTTAAAAATAACATTAACGATATTGGCGGCCAGATTATACATCATTGCGGTGCGTGAATTGCCCACACCGCGAAGGGCCGCCGTTGCGGTACTGGTCAGCGCGGCGCCGAAAAGGCCGATGCACTGGATACGGAAGTAAACGGTTCCGCCGGCTATGGCATCGCCGAGTTCCGCCGATCCCATAAAGCGGATAAGGTCTTCTGCAAAAATATAACCCGGAACGGAACTGATAATGGCAAATGCAAAGGTCATCAACAGGGCCTGCCGGAGCACCCTATTGGCCATTTCCGGCTTGCCGGCCCCCTTGTAGCGGGCAACCATCACCGTTGCCCCCACATTCATCGCCATGAACAGCATCATCACAACAAATTTGGGCTGGACGCTCAGGCCCACCGAATTCATCGCCCAGGGACCAAGCCGCCCGACCATCATCAAATCGGCCATGGAGGTAAGCTGGGTCAGGATCATCTCAATCATCGAAGGCCAGGCGATACTGATAACATCCCTGTACAACATCTTTGAAGTGATGCCTTCAGGCAGAATCTTTACATCTTTAACTTTCCGGGCGGATACGCCGGTTTGGAGAATTTCTCCCGGTTCCACCGCATCCAGGGCCAATTTCCGTAGGGAAGCGCGCCCCACTCCATCCCCTCCGCTCCCCTTAGGGTTACTCATGGCGCTGCTGAACTTTTTTTGCTTCTTCACCCATTTGACAGGCCGGCATAGAGGTATGTTATCATACATGGTATTTAAGGAGAAGCCATGATCCACTCAACCTTTGAAATTTCCGTCAACGGGCAGACCGCCCCGCTTTACACGTATCTGCTGGATACCACCCCGGAACTGAATGGCGGGAAAAACCGCCCGGTGCTTATTATCTGCCCCGGCGGCGGTTATACCTTTACATCCGACCGGGAGGCGGAACCCATAGCCATGCAGATGAACGCGGCGGGTTTCCATGCAGTAATTCTGCGCTATAGCGTCAAGCCCGCCGTATTCCCCACCGCGCTGGTCCAGCTGGCCAAGGCGGTTGAACTGGTACGGGCCCATAGCGACGAATGGTGTCTGGACCCGGAAAAAGTTTTTGTGATGGGCTTTTCCGCCGGGGGACACCTGGCTGCCAGCCTGGGGGTTTTTTGGAATAAAGAAATCCTGACCCGTGAACTACTCCCGGCGCCCGGACTTACTGCCGATGCAATCCGCAGCAATACATTCCGGCCAAACGGGCTCCTCCTGGCCTACCCGGTGATCAGTTCCGGTGAATTTGCCCACCAGGGCAGCATAAACACGGTGCTGGACGGAAAGGAAGAATTAAGGGAAACCATTTCCCTGGAAAACCAGGTAGACAAGGATACGCCGCCTGCTTTCCTGTGGCATACCTTTGAAGACCAGTCCGTGCCGGTAGAAAACAGCCTGCTCTTTGCAGCAGCCCTGCGGCGCAGCGGCGTACCCTTTGAGCTGCACGTTTATCCCAAGGGGGCGCATGGCTTATCCCTGGCAAATGAAGAAACAGCCTGGACGGATCGGCCCCTGTCCCCGCCCGGGGTGGACACCTGGATAAAGCTGGCGATCAACTGGATACGAAATTTTCGCTAATTAGAGTCTGTCTATAATGTGGACACATTATAGACAGACTACCTTGAAAACCAGGCCCGGGCATTACAAAACAGCCCTTATTCTCCCGGTCAATTCCCTGATCCGTTTATAAAAACCGGGCAGCTTTTCTGCGATGGTACCCAGGTCGCCGGCTCTCCCTGCGGCTTCCAATGCGGCGGCTTCTGCGGACAGGGCTGCCGCTCCAATCATAGCCAGGGCGCCTTTGAGGGAGTGAACCTGCCGGGTAAAGACCGGCGCCTCCGCTTCCCCGATTGTCCGGCTTAAGCTGTTAAACATATTCTCCGTATCCTCCAAAAATATCAGCAATACTGTCCGGTAGTCGCTTTCCGTGCCGCCGGTCAGAAGAATGCCCTGGGCAGTATCAACCCCTCCAATTTGAAGAGCAGGAACGGCCGGGGCCGGCGGAGACTGTACCGGTTCTGTGATCCGTTGTTTTTCCTTGGGAATCCACCGGTGTATTATATCATCCATTTTTGCTATTTCTATGGGCTTGGAGATAAAATCGTTAAAACCCTTTTCGATAAACTGCTCCCTCATTCCCGAAACCGTATTGGCGGTTAAGGCGATAATGGGAAGGTCCCGGAAATAATCCCCCTCCAATGCCCGTATTGCCGCGGCAGTTTCTATGCCGTCCATTTCCGGCATCATGTGGTCCATAAGGACTATGTCAAAATGGGTTTGCTGCACCAGAGCGATTGCCTCCCTCCCGCTGGTACAGGAAGAGATATCCATCTGATAGGGAGACAAAAGCCCCCTGGCTACATGCAGGTTGACCATGATATCATCCACGATAAGCACCTTCGCATCGGGGGCAATAAATTTAACCCCTTCCTTTTCCCTATAGTTCTCCAACTCTGCGCCGTTAAGCGCATTGGCAAGGGGGATCGTATAAACAGGAAAACTGATAACCGGAATATTCCGGGAAGGCGCAGATTCCCCCATATCCGCAAATACCGCCAGCTTGACGGAAAGTTTTTTCTCCGTGATAAAGGCAAGGGCCCTTTCCGCAAAGCCCGCGGGAACAAAGACAAAAAAGGACGCCCCGGAGCCATCGTCCGCAGCGTCTCCGGCGGCGCTTCCGGACAGCAGTTCCCGGAAAAAGGTTTCCGCATCCCCGGCAATAAACGCCGGCACGCCAAGGCTGGCAAAGGAATAGGCAAAAGAACCCGCCAGGACCCGTTGTTTCTCCAAAACCAAGGCCCGTTTCGCCCCCGGATCATCCACTGCGGCGATGCGGGCGGGGTCCCGTACTTCCTGCGGAAGGGTCACCGTAAAGGTACTCCCCGCATTATAAACCGACTTTGCCGTAATATCCCCGCCCATAAGACGGCAAAGATTCCTGCTAATCACGAGCCCCAAACCCGTCCCCTCTATCCCCTGGTTCCGGTGAGAATCAAACTGAATAAAACTTCCAAAGAGCTTGTCCATATCCTCCGGTTTTATGCCGATCCCCGTATCCTCCACAGTAAACCGCAAAAGGATGGGGCTCCCTATAAACGCAGTAATACTGCCGGTTTCGGGGGCGTCCGCAGCGGTAATTGTCAGGGAGATATACCCCTCGTTGGTATATTTAGCCGCATTGGAAAGCAGGTTCAGGAGTATCTGCCGCAGGCGGATTTCATCACCCCGGAGTCCGCGGGGAAGGCAGCTGTCAACATTAACAATAAAGAGAATCGGCTTCTCTGAAAAACGCATACGGATAATACTGATACAGTCGTTTATCAGAGTACCCAGCTGGTATTCTACGGGCATTATTTCCAGCTTTCCCGATTCAATTTTAGAGAAGTCCAGGATATCATTGATGATGGCAAGCAGCATGGTCCCCGCCTGCTTTACGCTTTGAACATCCTCATAGACTTCCCTGGAAATGTCCCTGCGTAAGGTCAATTCCACCATCCCCAGGATCGCGTTCATGGGGGTACGGATTTCATGGCTCATACCGGCAAGAAATTCACTCTTTGCACGGGAAGCGGATTCCGCCAGCCGGGTTTGGGCTTCCAGGGCCAGGGTCCGTTCGTGAACCGTAGCTTCCAGATTGGTATTGGCCTGCTCCAGGGCGCGGTTAAGGTAATGAAACCTCCGAATCAGGGTCAGGGTAGCGCCCATGGTAAAAATAAAAAAACCGTAGGAAGTCAGGGTAAAACTCATGCGCAAAAAAAACGAATTAAAAACATCAAAAAGAACGGAAGCGAAGAGGACAAATACCCCGAACATGATATTACCCAGGGGGGTCTCGATCAGGGAGCGGCCGTACATGCGGAGCAGAGATTCCCCTTTGCCGCCGGGGACAGCGGCTTTCCATTGCCGCAGCACAGGGGAACAAAAAGGATAGATCACATTATAGCCAAAAAGATACAACAGGCTGACAAGGGAAGCTGCCTGCCAGACCCGGAGAATATCATCGGCGTATTGCATTGAAAACAGTGATGCTGTGATTGTACAAAACAGGCAGAAGACGCCGAATATTACGGTGGGCCGCCTGATCCGCTGAAAGTTAAGCTGTTCAAAGAAAGCGCTGATAAGGGGAATAAGCAGAAATGCTGCGGAATATTCAATGCGCCTGAGAATGTCCGTATCCGGGACAATGGCATATATACCGTGGGTTCTGGTCAGGCTGTAAATGCCCAGGAGTATGCTAAAGAGGCCATAGCAGAGGTTATACGCCTCTTTCCGGCGGCCCCACCAGAGCAAAACATGATAGAGCCCTACAAACAGATAAATGGCGCTGAAACCTATAACCGCCGATTCATTATGTTCTTTCTGAATAGTATCGTAAATGCCGATATAGTGGGGGGACCCATAAAACAAACCGGAGCTGTCCGAATTCGGTTTCCCCACAATCCGAAGGCCCAGAAAATTGGTCCCCGGAACAAAAAGGGATTTATCCAGGGGAAAAAATACCTGCCGCCACCTGCGGTGGGATAAGATCTGCCCGTTCCCGTCCAGGTGAAGCTCGGAGCGGACCTCCGTCCCGTTCAGAAAAACCGCCCAATTATCCCCAAGGCCGGCAAAATAAATTCCCGGTATCAGGGGGCCCTCAGCCTTAAGGGCGGCAATTTCTTCTTCGCTTATTTCAACTTTGAAAAGGAAGGTATAGTCCCTTTCCTTCTCCCCAAAGGGGGAGAGGAAGGCCCTTTTGGGGAAATTCGGAAACCCGTGGCCCCGTACAAACAGGGGAGCGTCCCGGTTGGCCGGATCAGGTTCAACAAGGACCCATTCCCCGCCGGAATCCGGAAGCTTTACCAGATCTGCGGGATCAAAGCCCTGCTTGATATAAACAGGACATTCCTTAAGGTTTATGTAGAGAGCATGGGCTTTTCCCGCATCGGGCCCCGGCAGTTTAGCGCAGCCGATCAAATTTAACGACAGAAGAAAAAGCGGGAACACTGCCTTAAGACCGATGAACATACGTACAAGCTTAACACAAAGGAGGCTGAAAAAAAAGAGGTAACAGAAAGAGCTGCGAAAAACCGCCTATCTTTTCCACCGCGCAAAGATTTCCCTTGCGCTTTGCAGAAATTCCCTTGATATGACGATCTTTTCACTGTCCACGGTTTTATTCTGCGGGAAGATTGGCACAGGGTTGCAGCCCCCGGATCGTACCTCAACCTGATTCATTCTGAACCGGTTGCCGCAGTTCTGGCATTGCAGCACGTTGCCGTTCTGCTTGTAATAACCCCGGCCCGAGGCATAACAAACCTGGCAGGTATTAAAGGCGGTACGGTAGGTCCCGTCCGAAGCCTGTACCGCCAAAATTTCCATTTTGGTCCCGTCAATCTCCACGGGATAAAACTGCGCAGTCGAAGAAAGATCGCTTAAGGGGATAACCAAATCCCGGTCTTTCACCTCCGCATGGGTTGAAGAACCGGCGGGGGAATTTTTATCCGCCCCCACAAGGACGATCAGCGCAGAAGCAACGATCAGGACCGGTAAGAACCACCGCTTACATTTATCAGTTTTCATATTACGCTCCTTATTAATGACAAGCCATACCTTCGCCGCCGGGGGACTGAAAGTAATCAGAGGGATATATCATGGTTTGAAAATTTCCAATCTCGGTTTTTATCGCATCCATATCCACCGTGTTCAGGTCCTCTACAACCTTGACATAGCCATAGTATTCACTGTCGGAGGTGGAAAAATCAAAATCGGCCTCCGGGTACAGTCCAAGAATATTTTCTCCCCCCTTCATGGGAAGCTCCTGCCCGTAGGCGGGGAAACGAAGCAGGGCATTTTCTTCCCGCTCAGAAACATTGTTGAATGTCAGCGCAGTTAATGTCCCCTGCTGAACGAGTACCGCTGCGGGAACAAAACCTTTATCGGTAATATCGATCTGTATGCGCTGTACAATCCGCCCATCCTCTTCCCCGATGGTTCCAATACTGATATCTTTTACAGGAATTCTGAACCCTGCGGGAACCGGCTCAGTCGGCTCATCATTGTAATCATCGATTACATCTGTACCTGCGGTATCTGACTGTCCCGGTTCGATTACCGTAATGGTACTGCGGATCATCCCCATCCAGCAGCTATACCGGAATTTTCCTGCCCGCTTGGGGGTAAATTCAACAACATTGGTCCCAACAGTAAAGGTATGTTCAATGTTATATTCGGGGATGATCATCCGGTTGTTGCAGCCGTTAATACTTCCCCGGGGGGCGTCAATGGTCCATTTTACCGGAATACCGGCCTGTACGGTGATGGGAGCATAGCGGCCCGAGGCCAGGGTGGTATTCACCAGCTGCACCCCCCCTTCGATCCGGAAGGGAAGTTCGACTCCCTGTGCCGGGGCTGCCGCAGCGGGGCTTCCCATAACAGGAACCGAAAAGCCGGACAGGCTCCAGCCGTTTGATAACATGGTCAGGCCGAGGATCACCACCAATGCCGCGCCCACGGTCATAACCTTTTTGGTGAACTTTTTGCTTAACACCCCGCTTAGGGCGCCCAGGCCGAACATAAGGGGAAAGGTTCCCAGGCTAAAGAGGAACATGGCGATTCCCCCCTTAAGGGGACTCCCGGTGGAAAGGGCATAGAGCTGCATGGCCTGCAAGGGGCCGCAGGGCATAAGGCCGTTGAGAAGGCCGATGTACAGGGGCCCTTTACTGCCGGCGTTTTTTTCATTATCAATCTTACGGGCAAAAACCTTTGGCATGCGGATAGTAAGGCCCCTGAGGGCGGGGAAAACCCCCAGCATATTGATCCCCATAATTACCATGAACAGCCCTGCGGCCAGTTGAACCACCCCTTTCATGGCGCCGGAAAAACTGATCACCGAACCCAGGGCGCCCACAATGACCCCAAGGGCGGTGTAGGAAATA
Organism: Spirochaetia bacterium; assembly: GCA_025997875.1. Taxonomy (GTDB): domain Bacteria; phylum Spirochaetota; class Spirochaetia; order Treponematales; family Breznakiellaceae; genus BNUT01. The sequence goes on along the minus strand of BNVE01000007.1, from coordinate 6,217 downwards.
AGGCGGCCCAGATTGTAAAGCAGGCTTGGCCGCAGGGCGGCAATTCTGCTTGCCGCAACAGCGGCCTCTGAATGGGGAATACATTGGGAAAGGTTGATGCCCCCGCACATGGCGATACAGTGGACCGATGTCAGCGCCCCGATAAGGAAAAGGAACCCGTATCCCATGCCGGCCCGGGCCAGGGGGAAGGTATTGAACAAACCGATAAATCCAAAATGTTGGAGCACTATGAAGGCTGCCAAAATTATGATCAGCATACCGGCGCCGGAGGTATTGATGGCGGCGCCGGGCTTGGTATCGCTTTGAAGCTCCGCCCCGTCCCGTACCGCATAATCAAGCTGTTCGATGATAGAAGAAATTTCCTGAATGGTAATGGTCCCGGTATTATAAGTGACCGTTGCGGTACCCCTGTTGTAGCTTACCTCCGCATATTCAATACCCGCCGTGTCCCGTAGTTTTTTTTCAATTTTATTCTGGCAGTTCACGCAGGTCATGCCATCTATGCGTAATTTTCTGGTTTCCAGATCGATCCCCATACTACCTTCCCCGGCCCTATAAAACTATTGAATGCTTCTTTAGGTATGTTAACCCGGGAATGTGAAGAAATTATGTATAAATGCCGATCTTCCGCGGTTCTTTGATCTATTCCTTCCTACTGTTCAACTTCAAAGGGCAGATAATCAAGGGCCTTTTTAAAACCGACCCTCCGCCGGACTTCCCGGTAAAGGGCCGCCGGATCTCCAATCACAAACATGGGGCGTTTCCCCACCTGTATCCGGGTATACGCCTTGGGTAGTTTTCCCCCAAATAAATCGAGGAACCGCAGTTCACCATAGAGGGGCTTACCCGCAAGGATAAGCAATTCAATATCCTTCATTGACGCGGAAACCAGGTTTTCGTAGGGGTCATCCTTGCGGCCCTTAAGCACCAGGGCATCCGCCAGCTTCCCCGCTTCCAGGGTACCTATGGAATCCTGCATCTTAAAGGCCCGGGCGGCGTTAAGGGTGATCATCTTGAAAATCGTCTTGGGGGGAAGCTCCTCGCCATAGAGCTTCCGGTAGAGCTCCCGGACATAGTGAAGCTCCGCCAAAAAATTAACCGGTCCCGAGGCGGAGGAATCGGTGCCGATGGTAACATTCACCCCTGCCTTGAGCATCTTCCGTATCCTGGCAGTCACATTGAACATGAGCATATTTGAACCGGCGCACCAGGACACGCTGGCCCCCGCCCGGGCGACTTTTTTGATGTCCCCGTCGCTGAAACCAATGCAGTGGACCAGCAGGCAATGGCTGTCCAAAACGCCGAGCTTTTCCAGAAGATCCACGCTCTGCATGGATTCCCCGTCAAAACCCTCGGACAGATGGGTAATAAAGGGCCAGTTGTTCTTTACCGCCCTTTTATGCTCCGCCTGGATGCCTTCCCCCCATTTAAGATCATAGGAAACTGCCTCGTGGGCCAGGCCGTATCCCTGAATCGCCCGGATGGGAAGGGTGGGCAGTATCTTCGCATTAAGCTCATGGGGAAAGTGATCGTTTACGGTGGTCACCCCGGAAAAGATACATTTATAGGCGCTCAGCCGGTACAGTTCACGGCGGGTCAATTTTGACCGCTCGGCGAAGGTAGCCGAAGCCTTAAGGTCCGTGTCCCAGGGCTGCCAGGTCAGGTAAAAGGTCCCCGGTTTCGGGCTTACCGCGGGGAGGTAATTTCCCTGCAAATGGTCATGGGTATTAATAAGGGAGGGATATACAAAGGAATTCCCCTTTAGGTCAATCTGGGCGGCGCTGCCGGTACTGCCGGCTCTGTTGCCAACTCTGCCGCCGGCGGGCCTGCCGGCGCTCTTGCCGACGGCAGATGATTTGCCGATGGTCAGGAGCCTTTCCCCGGAAACGCCGATATCTCCGGATTGAGGGGTTTTACCAAATGAGACTATGATACCATTTTTTAACCTATAGTCAGCCACCCAGAGACCATCCTTTTTGCATGTTCTTCCACTCTAAACCCGGGCCCCGGTACAGTCAACGAGCCGGCTTATATTTTATCCCCCAATGATGAATACTCTATAATATGGTAGATCTGCATACCCATTCAAACGCATCCGACGGCAGCCTGAGCCCCAAAGAGCTTATTCAGGAAGCTGCAAAGCGGGGCCTCTCGGCCATCGCCCTGACGGATCATGATACCATTAATGGCCTGGAAGATGCAAGAAATGAGGCGGCCATACAGGGGATTCGCTTTATTCCGGGGATTGAGATTGAAATTACCAATAAGGGGCCCGGGGAATTCCACCTGTTGGGGCTGGGCATTACCCGGCCAAGCCCCGCGTTCCGGAAGGCCGTAGCCGAATTATCCCGCCTTAGGGAGGCGCGGAACCGGGAAATTCTGGACAAGATGCATGAATTCAGCATCGAAGCGACCTACGAAGAGGTGCTGGCCCTGTCCGGGGGCCATTCGGTGGGGCGGCCCCATTTTGCGGCCCTCCTGGTGAACCGGGGACTTGTCAAAAACCGGGAACAGGCCTTTTCCCGCTACCTGGGGGCCGGAAAACCCTTTTATGCACCCAAGGCGGGGCTGGATTTTGAACGGGCTGCGGCGCTGATTCGGGAATCCGGCGGTATTCCGGTCCTGGCCCACCCCATGTCCCTCTACGTCGCCTGGGGCCGCCTTCCAGACCTGATCAGGGACTTAAAAGACAAGGGCCTTGCGGGCATTGAAGCCTGGCACCCTACCGCCAAGGTCAGGGCCTGCCGCCGGCTTGAGGAACTGGGGAAGGAGCTGGGGCTTTACATCACCGCCGGCAGCGACTTCCACGGAGAAGCCCGCCCGGACCGTAAACTGGGTATTACCGCCGGCGGCCGGAAGATCGAAGACGCGGCGTTGGCGGCGATACCGGAACTTACAGGCACTTTTTGATCCATTCGGGGTGAGTTTTTGCCTCTTCCAGCAGGCGGGCCATGATACCTGTATAGCCCATCCCCAGCTGCTGCCACCATTCTATGGTGGCATTGTTAAGCCGCAGGGAAAACATTCTTTTTTTCCGGTTTTCCAGGGACTGACGGCGAATTTCCTTTAATTCTTCCGGAGTTGCCTCGGGAATATCGGAAAAATCAATGGGCCTGCCATCCAGAGCCGCTATCCTTGCAAGGGTCTCGGGGGATGGTTTATCCCATTCATTCATAGTTACATGAACCATAGCCATAATAATATTCCTCCTGTTCCGCAGGACTTGCCTTGCGGGCTGATATAATACGGGTTACCTTGTCTTTTTCGGTAAAACTTACCATCAAGACCCTGCCGACAAAACCATAGGCTTTCCACCGTTCTTCGTGGACGCTGCTGTGATCCCAATCAAACATAACCGTATGAATAGGATCCTGAAACACATACTGTGCATCTTCAAAAGCAATACCATGCTTCCTGATGTTTGCAGCATTTTTATCATCGTCCCATTCAAATTCTATATTCATAATAACACCCCCATTTGAATTTGTCAATACATCTGTATTGACATTTGTATTTTTTTTAATTGCTCATTAAAACATCGTAGGGATCATCCCCCTGACGGCGGTACCGGATGGCCTCCAAAATATGGTCCGTATCGATGGATTCCCGGTTTTCCAGGTCCGCAATGGTCCGGGCCACCCGGAGTATCCCATGGTAAGCCCTGCCGGAAAGCCCCAGTTTTGCCATGGCTTCCCGGAACGCCTGAGCGCCCCGGTCCGTCAGGGGACAGCAGCGTTCCACCATGCCCGCCGGAATCCGGGCGTTGCGGCGGCAGGAAGCCCTGCCGGGAAAGAGCCCCCGCAGCCGTTCCCGCTGCATCTCCACCGCCCCAAGAACCCGTTTGGCAATTTCGGCGCTGGACTCCTCCCCGCCCTTCTCCATTTGGGTGATATCCGGGGGAACCACGGCAATGCGGAGTTCGATCCGGTCAAGAAGGGCGGAGCCGAACTTCCGCCAGTAGCGGTTGACCTCCTCGGGGCTGCAAAAGCAGCCCAATGCGGCGCCGGAGTCAAAGCCGTCCCTGTTCGGACTGCCGGTCCCCCCGATATCGTGGCTGTTGCGGGATTGGTAAGGGCTTTCCCGTATCCCGAGCCGGCCGCAGGGGCAGGAATTGGCCGCCAGGAGCAGCTGAAATTCCGCCGGGAGCCTGACCGGGCCTTCCGCCCGGGAGATGGTTATGACCTGATCTTCCAGGGGTTCCCGCAGGGCCTGGAGCACATTGGCGCGGAATTCCGGGGCTTCATCCAGGAAAAGCACCCCGTAGTGGGCCAGGCTGATTTCTCCGGGACGTACCGACTTGCCGCCGCCAAGGATGCCTTCGGCGCTGGCGGAATGGTGGGGGGAACGGAAAGGCGGATGGGTGATAAGGCAGGGGGTCCCCGGAGCATCAGGGGGAGCGGCGCCCGCCCCTTCCGAAAAAAAGGCTCTGCTGCCCGGCCCGGCGTTGATCTGCCCCGCAAGGCTGTAGAGCCGGGTCACCTCCACCGCCTCGGCGGTGGTCAGGGGGGCCATAATCGAAGGCATATTCCGGGCAAGCATGGTTTTCCCCGCTCCCGGGGGGCCAAATACCAGCAGGTTGTGCCCCCCTGCGGCGGCGATTTCCAGGGCCCGTTTATACCGGCCCTGGCCCCGGACTTCGGCGAAATCCCCCCAGGGCGGCGCAACGGCAGACACTTCCTCCCCGGCGGGGAACCCCGACCGTGGAAGAGCCCCTGTCTCCGCACGGACGATAAGGGCGTGGAGGGCTTCCTGCAGGGTAGCAACGGCGGTAAGGCGGCCGCAAGGGCTGCCGCTGCGGCCATCGCTGCCGCCGGAATTACCCTCCCCCGCAAAACCGGGGTCTTCCGGGGCGCCCCCCGCAAGGATCGCCGCTTCCCTGGCATTTTCCATGGGGACGATGAAGTCATTAATCCCCGCCTTAAGCCCGGCATCCACTGCGGCCAGTACCCCCCGGACCGGCCGGACAGCGCCGGAAAGTTCCAGCTCCCCCATAACCATCAGGTTGTCCGTAGACGGGGCCAGTCCCGCCGCAGCCATCACCGCAAGGGCGATGGGCAAGTCCAGGGCAGCCCCCTCCTTCCGTACCCCCGCAGGGGCCAGATTGATCAGTATCCGATCCAGCGGAAAGGCATAGCCCGAATTCCGGAACGCCGCCCGTACCCGTTCCCGGGCCTCCCGTACCGCCCCCTCCGCAAGGCCCGTAATATCAACCCCCGGAATTCCCCGGCGGATATCCGCTTCTACCCGGATAAGGATCCCTTCCGCTCCAAGCGGCGCATAAGAATGTATGAACATATTTTCCCCCTATAAGGTTTTTCATACCTATATAGGGCACTGGGATGTGTGGCGGTTTAATCAAAGGGGAAAAAAACGAAATATTTGCAAAATTTATTTCTTTTTATAAAGGAAGAGCCTGATATATCCTTTTCAGGGAGGGACAGAGACGACTTTTTTGGCCCATCAGGATTTAAGGCTGCTCCCCGGCATGGAATTTAAAGTTTCTCAATCTCATCTGACGTAAGCCCGGTAAACATGGTTATCCTGCTTTTAGCTTCTCCGGATTCTTTCATCTTTCTGGCAACTTCCTGTTTGCCTTCCCTTAAGCCTTCTCTTAAGCCTTCCCGTTTTGCGTGATTGATCCCGCTGGTGTAGTCTGAAAGGGCCATTTCCCGCATCTGGTAGGCCCGTAGGGCTTCTTTGTCTATTGAAACATAGTCAACCCGTTCCTGGGCTTTTTGTATAGCCGTATCCATTTTTACCACCTCCTCAACAAGCTCCGGGGAACTGTCCTTGTCAAACCAGGACATCCACCTATGCAATGGGTTATTCCGTATATCCTTTTCCCGTAAGGCTTTGAATTTTATCATATCTACAAAATGAATTTCCAGCGCATCCGTCAGCATCACCAGGGCAAAAGCATTTAGAATTCCATGATAAACTTCTATTCTTCACTGGGAGGGGAAGAAAGAATGGAAGTAACGCAAGCCGATATAACCAAAATGACCGATTTTTTGGGGGAGATTCACGATCCCAGGCGGCATCAAGGCAATTTTCGGCATAACTTGATTGATATCCTGGTGATCGGGCTCAGCACCGTCATAAGCGGGCAGGATGAATTTGAAGCAATGGAGGAATTGGGACAGGCCCGGAAGAGCTGGTTCAAAACATTTCTGGAATTACCGAACGGGATACCCGATGAATGCACGTTTGAGCGTGT
>BNVE01000006.1 GCA_025997875.1 Spirochaetia bacterium | reverse complement strand
TGCCGCTGAAGTGTTTTTCTTGCTCAACCTGATAGCCTTCCAGTTCCATACCATCCTGGATTATTGCGACACCGACTATCAAAAAGCCCGCTCATCCTGTTCCACCCGGGTAGCTTTTTTTGAAGCCATGCGATTTTGCCTGCGTTTCGCTTACCACAATTCTTGGTCTGCTTTCCTCGTCTTTCTCTATACCGATGGCGGTCTTGCCGATTCAGGCTAAATTTAGAATTGCTGACTCTGTAATGCGTTAACTTGACAACTAAACGCACCGGACTTATTATGAAGAACGATGGTGCAGGAGTTATTATGGAAGCAGTAACGGCGATTTATGACGGCCGCGTATTTATACCCGAAGGGACGGTGCGGCTCGAAAAAAACCGGCGGGTAACACTATCGTTTAATGGAGAACCCGCGCAGCCTACCCCATTCCGCCTTACCGCAGCGCAAAAAGCGGAGCAGGATAAACGGGATATAGAAATCATTAACCGCACGGCGCAATGGCATAACGCGGAGGCGATGGACACCCTCGAATATCAAAAGGATATATTTTGAAACGTAGGGAATTATATCGCGTGTACAAAGGCGCAAAACGCGACCCCAAAAATTATCGGGTATTTGTCGTGATAAGCAGGCAAGCCCTCATTGACACTACGTTTTCAAGCGTTATATGCGCCCCGGTATATTCAAACTACGAGGGAGCGGCAACGCAAATCCCCATAGGCATCAATGAAGGATTAAAACACGACAGCGCTATTTATTGTGATGAATTAATGAGCTTGTCTAAAACGCAATTGACGGATTATGTAGGGCAACTTGATGGGGAAAAATTGCTAGCCTTAAAAGGCAGCCTGCTCGCCGCATTGGAACTACAGGAAATTGAATGAGGCGCTTGCCGCCATACCAGGAGGACATGATGAAAACAAATGCCCCACCATACCCGTCGCACCCAAAACGCCAACCGGAATCTTTGCCATAGATGTACTCCTTAAATTACTTATTCGACAGTGCGGTTTTTCTTCTATCCTAATTTAATCCCCAGCCCTTCCATAGCCGCCTTCAATGGCGCCACATTTGCCGGGTCCAGTTTGCCCAGGGGCAGCCGGGCCGGGCCGGCGGGGAGGCCGGCAAGGTTCAGGGCCGCCTTGATGGGGACCGGGTTGGTTTCGATAAAGGCCGCCTTTACCAGGGGAAGCAGTTCGTAGTGGATCTGCCGGGCGGTGACAAAATCCCCGGAGAGGGCCGCCTTTGCCAGGGCGGCCACCTTGCCGGGGACCAGGTTGGAGATCACCGAGATGACCCCGTCGCCCCCAAGGGCAATAAGGGGCAGGGTGAGCCCGTCGTCCCCGGAGAGGACCGTAAAGGGCTTGCCCTCGGTCTTCCGCTTTTTCGCCGTGCCGCTGATGATGTCCCCCATCTGGTTCACATCCCCGCTGGCCTCCTTTACCCCGATAATGCCGGGGATGCGGGAGAGCCGTTCAATAAGGGGGGCGCTGATGTTCCGCCCGGTACGGGAGGCGATGTTGTAGATGATCACCGGAATGCCCACGCCGGCGGCGGCCTCGAAGTGGCGGATAAGCCCCTCGTCGTTGGGCTTGTTGTAGTAGGGGGTCACCACCAGTGCGGCGTCCGCCCCCAGGTCTTTGGCCCGTTGGGTATAGATCACCATGTGTTTGGTGGAGTTGGAGCCGGTCCCGATGATAAGGGGAATTTTTCCCTTCACTTCATCCACGGCGATCTTGATCAGCTTTTCTTCTTCATCCTCATCCAGGGTGGGGGTTTCCCCGGTGGTGCCCAGGGGGACCAGGCCGTTGATGCCCTCCTCCAACTGGAACTTGATGAGCCGCCTGAATCCTTCGTAGTCCACATCCCCGTTGTCGTGCATGGGGGTGATAAGCGCCGTAAATGCGCCCCGTAACAGTGTCATAGTATACTCCTTAAAACATTATCCATGGTGAATACGCCCTGCCTGGGTTTTCCGCCGGGCCCGGCAACCAGCCACTGCGCGGCGGTAAGGGCCCCCGATGCAAGCCCCTCCCGGCCCCGGGCGGTATGGGTAATCTCGATGGTATCCGCCGCAGAGTCAAATGTAAGCGTATGGGTACCCGGAACCGATCCTACCCGCAGGCTGGCATAGTGGAGCTCATCCGCGGCGGGGGGCCGGTCCAGCTTTTCGTAGACCGCCGTTTTTTTCCGCTTCATCTGGGCCAGCACCTTTTCTACCAAGGTTTTCGCCGTCCCCGAAGGGCTGTCCACCTTTTTGTTGTGGTGGACCTCATAGCCCCCAACGTCGTATTCGGGGAAGGGGTCCGCCAGTTTTGCTGCGAATTCCGCAATCCGGTAAAAAAGATTCACCCCCAGGGAAAAGTTGGATGCCCAGAGCAGGGCGGAACCTGCGTTATTGACCGCATTGCTTACCTCATCAAGCTGATCCAGCCAGCCCGTGGTGCCCGCCACCACCGGTATCCGTCGTTCCGCCAGGGCCTTGATGTTAGCCGCCGCCGTATCCGGCCGGGTAAACTCCACCGCCGCATCAATGGACAGCGCCGCTGCGCCGCCGGCCCTGTCCAGGTCCGCAAAGGCCTTGAACACCGGGGCCCCCGATGCGGTCTTTGCCCCGGTGTAAAAGGGGTCCAGCGCCGCAGCGATCCCGTGACCCCGTTCAATGGCGAGGCTTTCGATGATCTTTCCCATCCTGCCGTAACCGGCGATCAGTATGTTCATGATTTGCTCCGCGTTGAAACCGCGCCGGACACCTTCGCCGCTGAAACGGTGTTCCCGGAAACAACGCCCGGCGCCGGATCAAAAAAGTCGATATGCAGGGCCTTGACCACTTCCCCTGCTTCTGTGTCGTTCACAATAAAGCTGATGTTCACCTTGCTTGCCCCCTGGGACACCATCTGCACCTGCGCCCCGATCAGTTCGCAGGTGCGGAAAGAGCGGGCAAGGATCTCCGAGGAACGCTGCACGTCCCCAATGATGGTAACGATAGCCTTGCCGGCCCGGATATCAACATTGGCGATCCGGGACAGGTCCTTTTTCAGGCTGGTCAGGTCATGGACCGCGTCCAGGGTAAGGGAGATCGACACCTCGCTGGTGGCCACCATATCAACCGAAAGCTGATGCCGGGCAAAGGCGGAAAAAACCTCTTCCAGAAAACCGAACTGCCCCAGCATACGGGTGGAAACGATGTCCACCAGGGTCACGTTCTTGCGGGACGTGATGGCCCGCACGGGAAGATGCCGCTTCTCCAAAGTGGAAAGGATCCGGGTCCCCGGCGCTTCCGGGTTGTAGGAATTCTTTACCAACACCGGGGTGCCCGTCTTGATGCAGGGCTGCATGGCCCGGGGGTGGAGCACCTGGGCCCCAAAATAGGCCAGCTCCGACGCCTCCTCGTAGGTCACCGTTTCCACCGGCCTGGCGTTTTTGACCAGCCGGGGGTCCGCAGTAAGGATGCCGTCCACATCCTTCCAGACCTGGGCTTCCTCCGCCTTGCAGGCCGCCGCGATCATGGTGGCGGAAAGGTCCGAGCCCCCCCGCCCCAGGGTAGTGATATTGCTGTTCACATCCTGTGCGATAAAACCGGTCACCACCGGCAGCACCCCCGCATCCGTCAGGGGGATAAGCTTTTCGGGGATCAGGTTCCAGCTCTCTTTTATCAGCTCCGCGGAACCGAAGTTTGAATCGGAAACAAAGCCCAGGTCCCAGGCGTCAAAAGCCTGTGCCTTAATACGCAGTGAATTGAAATACGCCGCAGCAATCCGCACCGAAAGCCGCTCTCCAAAGGACACCAGGTAATCCTTGGTCCGGGGGGTCAGTTCCCGGATCAGGGCAATCCCCGCGAGGAGCTGCGCCAGCTCATCCAGCAGGGGCGCGATATCTTTGGCGGCGGCCCCCAGTTTCAGGTCCTTGACGGTTTTAAGGTGGAGTTTTTTGATTAAATCAATCGAAACAACCCCGTTTTTCAGGGCCCCATCGGCGGCTTCCAGCAGATGATCCGTGGTATCCCCCATGGCGGAGAGCACCAACACCGGCTTCCTGAAAACTTGAGTCTTTACAATTTCGGCCACATGGCGGATCCGTTCCGCGTTGGCCACGGAAGACCCCCCAAATTTCATTACGATCACAGCGTACACTCCGGCCTTTACCTTATCAGAAAGGGCGGGAATTTATAAGAGGGGGAGCGCCCGGGGCTCCTGTATTTACTTCAAGAAACAAAAAATTCATACATATGGTCAAAACTGCGATAAGGGTGTTCTGTTAGGTAGTTGTATGGCATTGATTTATAGGTTGATTTATAGGTTATCCAATACTCCCTTCATAATCCCCACCAGTCCCGGCTGGTTTTTTGCGTCGTACAAAAACTGTAAGGCTCTGCGGCTTTCGGTGATAACGGTCTGTTCCTGTAAGTTTGATGGGGCAAAAACAAAGCCACGGGTATCTACCGTATCAGAGTTGAATGTTTCGCCGGTGAGGACATCGTAGAGGGTAAAACGGGCGGTGGCGGTGACATTGGGCTTAATTTTGTCTTCAGGTATTCCCTGTTCGAGATTGGTCCCGGCGGTGATGATGGCAACAAAACGGGCGGGAAGGGTCTTGCTGTTTTTGTTGATATAGTCGATGATGGCCGCCTCGTCAAGAAATGTGCTGTTAATATATTGGGACGGCAGCGTGAAGTTAACTGCGCTTAAATTAAACTGACGCACCAGTGTTTTGAATTGATTTACTACGAGGCTCCCGGTATTGAGTATGCTGCTGTTTTCTGTTTGTATTACTTCGATACCGGTGACAAAAATCTTTGAAGCGTCTTTCATTTCCGCAATTGCGGTACGAAAATCGTTCAGAGCTGATGAGCGGGCGGGGGTGAGGCGGAGTGTCGAATTTTCCCGTTCAATTTTGAACATGCCGAAGTTTTGCAGGGCGCGTAACATACCATCGTAGTAGTGTGGGGAGTCATACATGATACGGGAGGAAACGCCGTCTATGGTTTCGGGGAAGATGGCGATATTACGGTACAATTTTTTGCAAAAGTTTTCGGTTTGTTCAAGGTATAGCGCCGCATTAGGGTCATCATTAAATGAGATGGTGACGCAGGTATTCCGCAGCCAGGTATAGAAATCGGGATAAGCGGCGGGGCTTTTGCCGGCAATGGGTGCAATGCCGGACACCTTTTGTGTGAAGAAACGATAGGCAAGCCAGGCGTTTTCTTCGTTATCTACCGAATGAACAGCCTTTTGGTAGTCGGCGGCGCTCATTATGGTAAGGATACGTACAATATACTTTCCGTTTTGCTGTTCGCTTTTTCGTGCAAGCTCGCGTACACCGGTTAGCGGGACCTGGGTGGAAAAAGATGAAGTTTCCACAAGGACCGTGTAGGCATCGGCGATGTCGCTGTCGCGGCCCTGCTCAGTGACGGTGATGTCGGTGTGGCTTTCTACCCGTGTTGCGATTGACGAGGCGAAGTTTTGCAGGGCGTGCTGCCAGGCGCCGGCAAAGGCTGCCTGCTCTGTGGGTTCCGGCTGGGAAATACCGACGCTGTATTTGAAGGCGGCGGTATCAATGGGCGGGTTCGTGTCCCAATTTGGGGGAATCTGCTGGGCGGGAAGAGAGAAAACGGTGAGGGTAAAAAGCAGGATTAGAGATAGATATTTCATAGATAATTCTCCTTTTATTATATTATTCATTGACTTATTTGATCTTTGTTGTCAGTCTCCAACTTTTGTTTACAATTTGCTATATATGATTCTGCTTGAATTATAAATGTATGCTTTTTATTATACCCTATCTCCGTCCATATACTTAGAGCATTACTAAACAATTCTTTTGCCTCATCATAATTTCCATTTGCTTCTTGAACAGATGCTATATTAAATGAGGTTTCTGCTACACGATAATATTTATCTCCAAAATATTTCTTCCAGATAATTAATGACTTTTTAAATAAATCTAACGCTTCTGCCCTAGCGTTAACATCATTTTTCTTGCTATTAAAAATAGCATTACCTAAACCATCGTAACTGACAGCAGTGTTTGGGTTTTCAGCTCCATAAAAATCACTTCTGATTTTTAATGCAATATTATGATATTTAATAGCCAAGGAATATTTATTTATATCAACATAAACATTACCCAATCCCGCATATACTAGTGCTTCATTAATATTATTTTCTTTTAATTCTTTATATATATTTAAAGATTTCTTATAATATATCAATGCAGTATTTAAAAAATTATTTTTATTATCAGGAGTGCCTTTCATGTAATAAACATTTGCCATATTCATATATGTTTTGGCAGTATCAGGATGTTTTTTTAATTTATTTATGCGAATCTTTAAAGCTGAGTTGAAATAACGCAACGAAACACCATATTTACCTTTATTATAATAATCCAACCCAAGGTTATTGTAACTTTTTGCGGTTTCAATATGCTCTTTCCCTAATTTATCTATTCTGATGTTTAATGCTTTTTTATCACTCTTTACGGCATCATCATAGTTTCCATTTTTATGATAAAATGATGCTATATCACTATTAATAGTTGCAATTTTAAGGAAATGATTAATAGTTTTTCTTTTTATTTCATCAATAATTCGTAAAGCATTATCATAATTATCTTTTGATTCTTTATAATTTGCAAATTCAAAAAATCCTTTACCCAAAAAATGATATAAATCTACAATTATTTCTATTTTAATATTATATTTTGAGATAATAGTTTCAATGTGTGGACGTACTTCTGGAAAGTTTTCTCTGCATTGTTTCGTTGAAAAATCAAAATTTAGTTGTTTAGCTAATACATCTATACAATAATTTATCCATTTTTCTTTTTTTAAGGATTCTTTCACTACTTCCTGTACAAGGCGGTGCATCTTGATTTTATTATTTTCGATCTTAACAAGGGAATAATCATTAAGTACTTCTTTTGCTTTTTGATAATGATAATCATCTTTCACGGTATCCTGTAAGGGCTGAGGTAAAATACTGCTTGCATCCACAAACCACTGGCAATTGATGTTTTCAGGCGCAAGAAAAGCACATATGTTGATTAGTTGTTTAGCAGCTTCATTTTCAATTTTTTCAATAGCAATCAAAAATGTTTTCATTACCGTTTTTGAAATCTTTTTTGAATCATCGTCTAATAACTCTGCAGGATGTTTTTTTAACATTTCGAGATATTGACGATAATCAACATTACTGTGACTGTTCTTCTTGATATAGTATGCGGCTTGTTCCAATGCCAATGGCAAAAAGCCAAGTTCTTTAGCAAGTTCTTTTTGGTACTCATCAATTGGCAGCCCGGTTACTTTTGTCAAAAAGTCATGTGATTCTTCCTCCGGCAATAAATCAATATCAACTGTTTCTATATTGTGCCAATGCTGGTACCGCGAGGTTACCAAAATATGCCCTTTACCACTAGCAGGAAGATATTTTTCCAATAGTAGTTCGTCTTCTGCATTGTCAAAAATGAAAAGCCATTCATTGTTTTTTCGCAACCAATCTGTTACTTTCAATAATATAAGATCAGGTTTAGCGCTATCCGTCACAAGGTCTTTCATTATTGCAAACTCTCTATATGCCGTTTGAATACCTGGTTCCGTTTCAGCTTCTATCCACCACATACATGAGTATTCTTGCGCAAACCTGAAGGCATATTCTTTAGCCATTTCACTTTTACCGACACCACCCATCCCTTTAATGGCTTGCGTTTGTATCAATGAAATTTTCTTACCATTTTTAATATTACGGCGAATTTCTTTAAACTTTTCTATGCGGCCAGTGAAATTTGGATTTTGTCGAAAAGAAAAATTATTTTCGGGAAAAATGAATAAACGAGCGTCTGGCTTTGCAATTTTTGCGACCATTGATTTTATTGTACCCAATGGCGGCTTTACATTATTTTTAATACCCAATAGTCTTTTTTGTAAGGCTTCTTTTTGTTTTGGTGATGAAACATTATAAATTGTTTTACCTCTTAATGGTGTTAGAATGAAATCTATATTGGCATCATTGAATATTACCGGAATAAATTTTGTTGTTACTGTACCTATCTCATATAAAAGATTGTAAATAATACTTGATTCCCATTTAACACCTAAACCTGTGGACGTTCTTAGAGATGCTTTATCCGCATATTCTTTTGTACAAACAACTAAAATATATTCAGCGGTACGAATTTGGTCTTCCATCCATCTAGACCAGCCTTCAGGTGGATCTTCTTCATATTGATCGATATTTGCATCAATTCCATTCTTACGTAACTCATTTGAAAAATCGAGAATTTTATCACAAAAATCGTCAGAATCATGACTGTAACTGATAAATACCATATTTCTGATATATTATATTAACAAATTTATTTTGCTAATATGCCCCCTTTTGTTTTATTACTACCATGTATCCCCAATTACACATAATAAATTTCATATGAATCTTAGTACGTTATACAGAAGGCAACAGTCACCACCGCTTTTCTCCGCATTCTGCTCAAATCAAATAAAGACAAACAAAACCACCATCAAAAATACACGAAATGCTTTTTTCATAACAATAAATTCCTTATTTAAGCATAGATTGGTACCATGCACCTTTTCTTACCAGATTAAAGTCCATAGAAATTCCTTCTTGGCTTAAAAAGCCCGGACGGCACGGACACAATTTGTATACTTCTTGTCGCCGTTGGCCTGTCTGCCATCGCTGAAATTCTGCTTCCACGCGTCACTAGTACTGGACTCCGACGAGGACCAGTACCATTCTTCAAATAATCCCCCAAGCCCCTTTTTCTTCAAATTTTGATATATCATATTTAATTCTTCTTTTTGGGGTAAATGCCAATCAGTAAATCCTCCTCCCTTATAATTACTTGCAACGGTCTTTGCTTCGCTCCAAGTAAAAGAACCTAAATTTAGGCTGCATTCCATATACATCCCCCCTTCCGCATAAAATATAAAACCGCCCCCTGGACCTCTGTCACCGACTTTATACGATTGCCTTGAACCACTTCCGGATTGTCCCGACTGTACGACCTTATCGCCGCTGGCATTCATGCCGCTGTTAAACTTTGTTATAAGACTGCCAATTCCATTATACAAGTCCCGTGATCCGCTTCCCATAAAGTCATCGGCGCTGTGGGAAAATTGTCCGGTAGCCACATCCAGTACTTTTACGGTTACCGCATAGTCGTTTTGCATCGCGTCCAGTGAGCCGGTTACTATGTAGTTGATGTTCTGTAATTGCAGTTTCTTTACGTTTTCACTGCTGGAAATGCTGCTCACCGCTATCTGCTGGTTTTTCAGCAGTTTGTCAATCTCATCCCGGGTGATCATCTGATACTTTCCCGTTGCTATCATCTGGGATTCTACCAGATTCCGCACGGTGATGGCGTCCGCCTTTGTCTTTTCGGTGGTGATGTTGGTGCTGAATTCCACCACCGCCAGACGGGGTAATGCGGCATTCTGGGCAAAACATAGGGCGCCGGTAACGATAGCCATACAAAATAAAAACAGATACTTTTTCATGCAATTCTCCTTACTCATCCCTAATTCACCCTGTTCACCGGGGTTACACGCCCCCGCTCTATCCTGCACACATCCCACCGGCTGCCGCTCCGGTTCTGCGGTACGGTAAAGGTGTTCAATAGCCGCCCGTCCCCGTAGACCCGTACCACCGCGCCGGATTGGGACAGTGCCCGGGAGCTTGCGGAGCCCCCGGCGGTATAGTCGATGACATACACATCGTAGACGGCGGCTGTCCCGCTCCGTTCTATGGTGATGGTTTCCGGGCCGTAGCTATTGCGGTCGTCACGGTCAAGGGCCGCGCCTTCGTCTTCTGCGGTGTGCATATTCCGGTAGGAAATGTGATAACCTGCGCCTCCCGGCGCCAGGCTTTTTTCAAGGTGCAGGTCCAGGTCGGAAGGTTTCTCCCCCCAGTCAAGGACGATGCGGAATCCCCGGGGCAGATCCGGGGATATTGAATAGCGGCCGTTGAATACATTGGAAAGTTTTACCTCGAAGGTGATGGCCGTGGTGATGAAGCCGGGTTTGGAAAAGGTGAGGGTGTAAAAATCGTCCTCCTGCTCGGGGAAGGTGATGAGGCCTTCGTTATTGGTACGAAAGGTTCCGATGCCTTCGATTGTGACGAGGCCGCCTGCAATAGGGCTGCCGTCCAGGGCGTTGGCAAAGCGCAGGGGGATAAGGCCCTGCATCTTGAGGCGCTGCATACGGCTTTGGATTGCGAGGTCATTGGCAGTATCGCTGCGATCTGTATCGTTTCCGGCATTGCCGCCTGTTTGGGCGGAAATAAAAATCGCTGCCATCACAAATGCTAAACACAATAAAAACCTTTTCATACTTAATACCCCGACAGCCCTTTTTCAACACCTTCGCTTGCGTACTCGCGTATTTCAATAAACACTTCCACCATTGCGGCCTTGTCCTGTGCGGATAATTGGGCGTTTGCCGGGATTACTTTGTTTCGCTGGGCTTCGCTTACGAGGGTGTCTACCACTTTTTCGGGGTCGATTTTGTTGATCACGGTTATCATATCACTGCGGGAAAAACGAACCAGCACATAGGCGTTATACCAGTCTTTTCCCGCTTCGTTCCCCCTATCAATATACCATTCAAGTATTTCAAAACGGGGTACGCGGGTTTTTATTGAATTGGTGATAGCGGTCTCGATGAGGCGTTCGCAGTCTTCAATGCCGGTATCCTTAAAGATCGAATATTCGGTGATGTCTATGCGCGCCTTAAAGTCCGATGCAACATTCGCGGCGGCGTCCATCTGGACATTCTGCTGTGCACGGGTCCGTGCCCGCTGTTCTGTTGTGGTTCGTGTTGACATGCCTACGGCATAATACCATTCGGGGGTTGCGGTTGTGCGTGCGGTGGTTTCAAAATTTGCCTGGGCAAATTTAAGCGGCTGGTCAACCCATCCCGGGCGGCCCGGCGCTCTCGGTTCTACCGGGGCAGCCGCGATTACCGGCGTGGTTTTTGTTGGCGCGGTTTTGCCCTTTTGGAAATAGGCGTGTTTGTGAAAGGCGGAAAATATTGCGGGGATTTGTGTATTGCCGCTTTCTGTTTGAACCGCATCGGCGGTTTCACGGAATACTTCCAGCACTTCAAGGTTGGTGTTTTTTAAGTTGGCAAGCAGTTTGCCGGTAAAAAGGCCGTTTCGGCCCGAACCATCACTGGCGGTGTCCCCCGCTGCGGTGGCGTACACGATCACGCTGTTTGCCGGTTGATAGACTACTGCCGCCAGGCCCTGGGCCGGTTGGCCGTCTTCCGTAAGAGATATGGCCCGCGTAAAGGGATTGTTACGGCAGGCGTCCAGGACGACAACATTGAGGGCATTCCCGGCGGCGCGGAGTTCCTCGTATACATTTTGAACGTCTAATGCCGTTCGCTGGATGTCTGCCGCCGTGCTGATACGCGCTTCTGCGGGTATCAGATAGTTTTTTCCTTCCGATTGCATACCATGGCCGGCATAATAAAAAAAACCGTAGTTATCGGGGGATTGTGACAGGTTTTCTTTTAAGCGAGATACGGCGGCGTTTATATCGCGGAGGCTTGCATCTTTAAGAAGGTCAACGGTAAAGCCTAAACTCCGTAGCGCGGCGGTCATATCATCCGCATCGTTTAAGGGATTGGTAAGGACGGGCTTCATGTATTGATAAGTGCCCTCGCCGATTACCAGCGCATAGCGTCCGCCTGCTCCGCTTTGGGCGGAAAGGGTGTAGAGGGGCAGCATAAATATTGCAACAACCGTAATGATACAAAGAAACCTTTTCATTACGTATACCCCCTTAAAAGGCGCCGAAGGTCTGCTTGACCTGGGACTCTATGGTTTTTTCGCCCAGGAAACCGGGCTTTTCTTCTATGGTGACGGTAATGTTCCCGCCAACCGCGTATTTTCCGCTGAGTTTTGCACCCAGGGCGCTTACCCGGAATTCGCCGCCCGATTCATTTCCGGTAAAAGTACCCTTTTTCTTTTCGATTTCCGTACGGGCCTTTTGTATGGCGGCGCCCATATTTGCGGGTTTATTCATGGTAAAGGCATAGCCGCTGCCTGCACCCCGTGACGCAACGGAGGGGGCTGCCATTGCGGTATAGTTCTTTTCAAGGGGATACCGGACACGGATACTCATCACGCCGCCCTGTATGGTGTAGATTAATTCCAGGCCATTCACGGTAAGTTTTCCTTCCTTGTCGTTGCCGGAAAAAGTTGCCCCGTCTTTTTTCGCTTCATCCTCTATTTGTTTGAGGGTTTCCTTCATGTCTTCCGGTTTCTGAATGGTGAGGGTATCCTCCGCAAAGAGCGGCGGGTTTGTGGTGTAATACAGTGTTTGCTCCACAAGCTGTCTGTTTGCGCTTGTTCTATTCCGGGTGTTCTGTTCCGGTGTTTCCGTTAGGGTGATTTTCCGGGTAAGGGATGCGCCGTCGATACTTGCGGTAGTGCTGCCTGCACTGCCGCTTATTTGTGCTGCAGAGGCTTCTTCAATGTCAAAGGGTTTATCTGAGGCATAGATAATGACGCTCTCCTGGCCGAATGGGGCTTCTATGGAAAAGTGCATGGGGGATTCGGGGATGGTGCGCTCTTTATTTGCTTTAAGCTGGTTATCCTTGTTTCGCCGGTTTGGATAGAGGAGGATCATATTATAGCCTGCGTCAACGTAGTAGACTTTGAAGTAACAATCTTTGTTTGCGGCAAGGGTGATTTTCATTTCTTCGCCGCCTGCGTAGACCGCATCTTCGTGGTCAAGCCATGCATCAATTTTTAAGGTATCCTGCGGCGCCGTTGCGGAGGCCGGCGCCGCATTGGTAAGGGCCTGAGCTGCCGCCGCCTCAATGGTTTTGTTTTGTTCCACCACCGCTGTTACCGTGGGGATGTTTTCCGGCAGCCAGGCGATTTTTGCTTTTTGCAAATCGGCGGTAGGAATGCTAAAGCTTGTTGAGCCGAGTACTTTCTGTACCGGGGTGTTCTGATGCAGGGTGAGGGTGACGCGGATATTATCACCATATTCGGCATAGACCCCTTCAATAAGGCCCTGCGGGATGGCCCGTGACTTTTCGATGACGCGGAATTTGTTGTTGCTCCGGTTGATCGCGTAGCTTTTGATGTTGCTATAAAGCAGCGCCGAAAGCCGGCTGGTGGTTTCCGTGCCTTCGATGGTGACCGGTTCAATGAGTACCTGCATCTGGCCGGGGGTGAGGGCGCCTAATTCGTGGACGGCATTGTCTACCTGTTCCTCGATGGCTTCAAAGGACTGCGCGGAAACCGCGGCTGTTCCCAGCAGGGCCGCTAATGCGGTGATAAAAAAAATCTTTTTCATTTGTTGTACCTCCTAAAATTTTTTGACCGCCTTAGGGCGGGAAACATAAATAGTTAAATGGTTAAAAAGCCAAACCTCACCAATGCTGTTGTCTTTATCATACTCTTTGCATTACTTCCTGGCGTTTTGCCGTTGGATACTGTCTTTTAATAGCCCCTGAAGTTTAATTAAAACTGGTTGATTACCACCGCCAACTATCCGCTCGGCGATCATATTTTCCAGAGTTTTATTATCAATATCATCGGGAATTTCAAGATTAATTCCTCCCGCTTTTATTAAGTATTCAACACCCTCATAGTATCCTTGGTTGAAGGCGTAATGGATAACAAAGTCCTCACGATTAGCCCTGTAATCAGGATTATATTGAATATATAATTTGTAGAGATATTCAAACATCCTATTCCGGTATCGTGAGATTTTATCGGGTGTTTCCATCCCTGATTTGATAATATCCACTACCACCCATTCCTGGATGCTATTCTTTATGGGTAGTAGCGCCTGCCCGTGGTACAGATCAAAGATACGCTGTATATAAGCCCATTCAAGGGTATTTAAGTATGCAGTGTTCTGTACCAAATATCTCAAGGCGGTGTTCCCATCTGTATCTTTTCCATTGAGCTGTTTAATCGCGGGATATCGTTCTATGTTATCCAGGAGGAA
The DNA here is from genome assembly GCA_025997875.1 of Spirochaetia bacterium. GTDB lineage: Bacteria > Spirochaetota > Spirochaetia > Treponematales > Breznakiellaceae > BNUT01. The sequence continues at coordinate 43,395 of BNVE01000006.1, read as the reverse complement.
CGTCAACAGTTTATGATATTCGGTTTTAGACTTGGCCAATCGAGTGGTTGTAACCAGAAGGTTATTCTGAGGTGTTGTCTTAAATCCGTTTTTTAAAAGATATTCCACCGTTGGGATACTATTATTTTCAACCGCCTGAATGAGCAGGAGATCACCTGTAGGACCCCGGGGGCCATATTTGTCTATATACCGAAGTATTCGATCCCCCTTTTCCTGTACCTCCGAAATTGATGTATTTTCATTTTTTACTGCCGCATAAAATATTTCCTTGGCATCTGCAAACTCCGGCTCTTCAATTTGATCATTTGGTGATCCGTTATATTTCCGTTCCAATGATCCAATATAATACTTCAATTCCTCTGAAACTGATTCGTTTTTTATTTTCTGAATGAGACTGGTTAGGCGTTTCCCGTCATCATCGGTAATATCCTCCAGCACGGCCTTAATAGTTCTGCCCTTGGTTCCTTCTATGTGCTTGAGCAGAGAGACATACACAGCGTAGTTCCTTAGAGTATAGGCTGAAAAAACGGGATATATCCGTTGCTTTGGTTTACCCTGTTCAGCAAACTCCGCATAGAGCATGGGGTCGGCTTTATTATCCAGCAGGATGTCCACAATAGATTCGTCCCCGGCGAGAACCGCCAGATGCAGGGGGGTGTATCCATTTTTATCCTTTTCATTAATAGACAGAATACGTTTCCCATTGATATAGGTACCTATGATATAGTTTACAAATTCCGGATTACCCGATTTGGCCGCCTTATGCAGAACACCCTCCCCGGTATCATCCTTTGCTTTAACGGCATTGTCATCCTTATATGCATCCATGAGCATGATGAAAATATCACGGTTACCCTGGATGGCAGTACAGAGCAACGCAGTGTAGTTTTTTGAGCTTCCATTATTGATATGAGGCCGAGGTTTCCTTGGTTTGTTTTTGTAGGTTATCAATGCGTTTACAATTTCCGGCTGTTCATTCCAACACGCCCACATCAGTGCCGATTGTCCCAGCCGGTCGGCTACATCAGGATTTGCTTTATTATCCAACGCCCGTTCAACTCCACTGACATCAAAATTTTTTACTGCATCGAACAGTGCCCAATCCTGTTCTTTTTGGTATTTTGCTTTATCAACCTCAAACCAGGACTGGGGAGAGTAGTATGTTGTTGCACAGGATACGGCTATGATACACCCTAACAGGGCAGGTACTATGCGATAAGTAGTCTTCATATAGTTACTCCAGCAAAATTTGACATATTGAAACCGCCTCATTTTTCAATCCAAAGCCGTACCCGTCGGCTATTGCTATTTTTCCAAGAACCATTTTTTGGATTTGCAATGACTTCAGATGCTCCCAATCCATGGGTTTTAATTTTTCCACTTGGTATTCCCAGAAGTATCAACATTTCTTTGATATTTTCAGCCCGGGCAAGGGACAAGGGAACCAATTCGCGATCATGTTCGGTTTGTAGTGCTCTTCTTGAGGAATTGAGTTTGGTGGGATAGGCGAATCCATTGATATGGATGTAGCGAATTTCATCCAAATGGGGTTTAACCAAATCGGCAAGCTTTGTAAGGTATTCTACATTTTTCGACGAGCTACCGGGGCCGAGACAATTTGATTTGAAGGGAAGAAAGACTATGTCCGGTACATCAAGATACGGATACCTTCCTTCACGCTTGATTGAGAGGGGCGCAACAGGAGTCTCTTGGTCAGGAGTTGAGGAATCTACTTCAAACGGTCCCTGATAGGGATCACCGTTCCCATCTGCAACGGAATGGGGAGAAATAACAAGTTGACATTCTTGAAAAGAGACATTATTCGCTAAATCGGTGGCTTTTACTCTGATCATATGTTCCCCCGCAAATTCCTCACCGCTAAAGGTCTGCACTGGCAGGGAGAGAGTCAGCATCTCCTCCGATTGAGGAGTAATAGTTTTAATTGTTATATTATCCACCATGACAACCCATTCCTTGGCAAATTCATTTGCATAGAGGGAAAAGCTGGATTGGTCCAAAGAATCCTCACGGGAAACGATAGTCCGAAGGGTGAAATCCAGGGGAGTAGTATCCACAACGACGGCGAATTCCTGCAATGTTTCAAGTTTTTCTGTTCGATCTGTACCTGTTTTCATGGCTATAACTATTTTGTATTTTCCGTCTTTAACATATTTGTATTCCCTCCCATCGACAGTCTCTGTGACAATTTTTTCTCTATACAATCTCTCATAATCGTCATCATAATCACTGCCATTCCAGGAGAATTCCGGCACCCTCATTCCAAACATACTGTCTTCCGTAAAGAAAAGCTCAAGGGCATTTTCAAATCTATTGGTGATACTTTTCTTGTATACCAGAGTTCCCGTTTCATCATATATTGAGTATACAATATCGTAAACATCACTCTTGGCAGAGGGTAATATAGGAGTTGGTCGAGTAATGCTAATTTTACGGAACGGCGGAAAAGTAATGCCCGGTTTTGGGTTTACATAAGTAACTTTTGAGTCCCTATACTCTTGGGCAAAAAGTGGAATTAATAAATAAAATAAAACTAAAAAACCAAATATCTTTTTCATGATCCCTCCTATAGTAATTTATCATCAGTTTTTCCTGTAGTTGAAGATTTCTTTCCGGTTGTCTGATTTGTTTTTCCATCCACAAGAGGATAATTCTTATAATATAAGTCCTTGTAAATTTCTAAATTTTGCTTATGTCCGGTGGATTCTGAATCAAGGTTTTGATTGTTCCCTGATATATCCGTTCTTTTAAGTTCTTCTTCTACACAATTGATAAAGTTTTTACCATTTCTATCATAAAGTGTCATTATCTGAAGTCTATCGCAAATAGTCTCTTCCAGTAATATTTTTTTAATTCCATAGTCGAACTTTTGTTGGAAATAATAGTGTAAAAGGGGAATGTTATCTGCCGTTAATACGACATCTTCAAAATAGTCTTCATTTTTTAGATAATCAAAAAGTTGTTCTTTGAATTTGAATCCCTCTCTACCAGAGTATTCAAATATATTGTCATCTACGGAAGCACGTAGTTGATTTCTATTGTGATATACATCCAGAATACCCTTAATCCTTTTCCATTCAACATTATCTAATGAACCATCTAAAATAAGCATCCATGAATGTCTATTGTCAGACTTTCTTTGCTCTCCTATTTTAATTTCAGCCTTATGATTATAATTATCAGCCACAAGCCATTCAATTATATCAAAAAGTTTTTTTTGTTCATCTGCGGAATTTATACTTTTTTGATACTCATCAATGGCATAAAACAATATAGAATCAGATTTTCCATTATTATATCCAACGGATTGTTTATCGCTAGGCATAAGATATTTTAACAATGAAAGATTGCGTTTTTGAATAGCAATTTCCAATACCGAGTTTCCCTGTTCATAATCGACACCAGCCAAGGTTAACCCATAAACCTCAAGCAATCTCATGGCATCTTTTACTGATTCAGATATACCATTCGTTGAATTGTCTATGACTGCCTCACATAAAGCAGTTTTTAATGCAGTTGACTTATCGCCACCAAGTTCTATACTATCATTCCATTCCGAAATGTTATCTCGTTCTTGGAAAATATCAAGATAATAATAAGGCGGTAATTCTTCTTGTATTATCTTCTCCCCTGCTAATAATTTCTGTTTGTTTAGTATAAGTTCAATTAATGTTAATTTTTTATTATCTCTATTATATTCTGGGGTTTCTATATTCTTCAATTCCCGTCCATTTGTTATTTCTTTCGTGGATAAAATTCTTTTAAATATATCTGCCCTTTCCATTATAAACGCCGTATAAAGAGGATGAACCGTACTATTTTGTGCGGAAATATTAACATCTGCTCCGTTTTTTATTAAAATATCAACCATGTACGGGTTTCCATCTATTACTGCGTAATGCAAAGGAGTATAACCTGATTTATCCTGGGCATTTATTAGTTTAGAACCATTTTTTTTCATACTTTTCAGTTTCTCTAAAAAATCGTTAAGACAGTCGCTATTACCTGATTTTGTTATTTTATGAAAAATGTTTTCTCCATTGTTATCCGGCGCGGCATCAAATTTCGACCCTTTGTCTATTAAATATTCAATAATGTCATACCGCCCATTGTAAGCAGCACAGAATAATGCGTTATACCCTCCATCGTTAAGCATATCTGGTTTAGGGTCTTTTTCCTTTGATTTTCCTTTGGCTTTATCATCTCCAAAAAGGTCCTTAATTATATCAAGCCGCCCATTCCAGCAAGCCCACATAAGAGCTGTCTGTCCAAGACGGTCATGTACCCATGGTTTAGTTTTCTTTTCAAGATACCGTTTGACGAGAGGTTCATTGGAATTTTTTACCGCATGAAAAAGGCTAATTTCATCCGGATTAAAAAGACTAGGGTCTGGTTCGAAGACATCATATGGAGATACACTTCTGTTTGTTGCACAGGCAATAAATAAAAAGGCTATGATAAATACAGATATGATTTTTTTCATAATAACCTCCTTCATTTAAGAATATCCCCATACATATTTATACGTCCATATTCGTTCATGTAGCCAAGAGCATCTTTTCCCAGACTGTCTCTCAAATTTTCCCACTTAGGAAAATTATTTACCAACATTTCAATCAGGTCAACAGACCAGCCATTTTGTATGCCAACAAGAAGGAAAGGTACGGATTCCATTGATGGCGTTGTTCTTTTCGCGATTTCCCTATCTTTACGGCAAACTATTTTTACAGCCACATCCTTTCCCTGATTAGCTAATTCAACTAGATAATTTTTTTCATTAATTTTGTTTTCTGATAAATCTAGTATTTGTGAAAAATGAATTGTATTGAGAAGTCTTTCTAAAATAAACATATTGATATTTGATGTTATCCCAGAGTTTAGAACGACTGTTAAAGCATTAAAACCATCATCATTAGTGATCTTTAGGTCAAATTTGGGATCACTAAGAAACCTATCCAGAATATCTACCCTGTTTGATTTTGCCGCCATTATTGCCGGTGTATCGCCATTCTGCCCTGGTTGGTTAATATCTGCACCATAACGGAGGATAGTGTCAACGATATTCGAATCCCCTTGACTGAACCTATGAAAGTCCCCACCGGAAATTGCATAATGTAAGGCATTGTTACCATTACTCAGTTGTTTACTAACATTTCCTCCCTCTTTGAGTAGTATTTCTATAATACTGTTATTTTTTGATAAAATAGCCATCATCAAAGGTGTCGGTGTTATTCCATCAGTTGCATTTGGGTCTGCTTTAAAACCATTTATGTTATCAGTCAGCAAAGCCTGAACAATACGCATATTTCCTTGTTCAACAGCAAAAGACAAAGCTGTTTTTACGGTATCCCCATCCTTAAAAAATTGGTTGGGATTCGCTCCATATTGTAAAGCCATTTGAACTCCTACCATGTCACCTCGTTTTACAGCATTTATTAGCACAACATCCTGCCCGAAAATAAAAGGGGCAATCGTTATGAGCATTATTATCAAAAATGACTTTTTAACATTAGTATCCATATCCACCTCCTTAACCTTGTAGAACACCTTACACCAAGAAAAGTGCGCTTACGATGAAAAAACTACCTAAAAATTCCACTGTACAAATCTGTGCGACGATAGTCGGAAATATAGTCAAGGGCGGTCTTTCGCCCAGCCCTCAAGCGTTGCCAGTTTGGGTAATTATCAACCATCGTCTGAATAATTTCATAAGACCAGCCCTTCCTTATACCAATAAGGAGAAACGGTTCCCCTACATAATCAAGCGCCTGTGTAGTCCTTGACGCTAAATCCATGTCTTTAGCGCAAACCATTCGTATAATACTGTCTTTGGCATGGTTTTTGTCATTCGCTAGTTCAATCAGATAGTTTTTCCCCTCTGCCGTGTTTTCCGCGAATTCTACTATTTGCGAAGACGGAATTTTGTTAAGAATCCGGCTAAACATAACCTGATTGATATTTGATGTTAATCCCGTTTCCAGAATAAAACTTAAAGCATTAAGACCTGCATTGTTGACAAGTCCTATATCTGCTCCGGGGTCGCTTAAAATGCGATTCATAATATCTACACTGTTTGACTTTATCGCCATCATTGCCGGTGTATCGCCATTTTGCCCTTTCTGGTTAATATTTCCTCCGTTTTTGAGGATTAAAGTAACGATATTCGGATCCCCTTGACTGAACCTATGGAAATCACCACCGGAAATTGTATAATGCAAAGCAGTATTACCATTGCGAAGCTGTGCATTTACATTAGTGCCGGCCTTTATCAACGCGTCTATAATATCAATGTTTTTGATCAGAATAGCTGCCATCAAAGGCGTAGGTGTTGTTCCATCCGTTACATTAGGGTCTGATTTTTCCCCCTTTGTTTCCCCCAGCAACGCCTTAACAATATTTAAATTTCCTCGCTCAACTGCAAAAAGCAAAGCGGATTTTGCGACACCACCATCCTGAAAAAGCTGATTTGGATTCGCGCCATTCCTTAAAGCGCTTTGGACCTCTGACAGATCATTCTGCTTTATGGCATTGAGTAACGCAGCGTCTTGACCTTTAGCAGAACCTACTATTGCCGGAATCTTGCCAGAAACCGCATCCGGCTCAACAGAATTTGACGGCAATTTTGCGTTGTTTGTTGCACAAGAAACAAACAAGAATGATATTCCCAAGATAATTATAGCATACTTCTTCATATTTACACCCCTTTATAAACCGTAAATAACGGTCTTTTTAAGAAAAGTCGGGAATTTATTGATAATCAATCTCCCGACTTTATTGAAAAACTTATCTAAAGATATCGCCATACATATCTACACGCCTGTAATCCTTCATATAGTCAGTAGCGCTCTTACGCCCGGCTCTTAAACGATCCCATTCGGGATAATTTTCTACCAGCATCTTAATAATTTTATAAGACCAGCCCTTCCTTATACCAATAAGAAGAAACGGTTCGTTTTGGTAACCAAGTGCTTCTGGTTTTCTTGATGCAAGCATATCATCCTTATTGCAAACAAGTTCTACGATTTGGTCTTTTCCTGCATTAGCCAATTCAACCAAATAGTTTTTACCATCATTCTTGTTTTCCGAGTAGTCTAATATTTGTGAATCCACAATTTTATTGAGAACTGCGTTAAACATAACCTGGTCGATAGTTGAAGTGAGTCCCGCATTGAGAATGTATGTCAAAGCATTGAACCCCTGGTTGTTGGCAATTTTTAAGTCAACGCCAGGATTAACAAGTAGCCTGTTCAGAATATATATATTGTTTGACCTAACTGCCATTAGTATCGGTGTATCGCCATTCTGTCCCCGCTGGTTTATATCGCCGCCGCGTTTAAGGATATTTTCCATGGTATCCAGATCGCCTCGGCTGAATCTATTAAAATCATCGCCGGCAATTGCATAGTGCAAGGCAGTATTCCCGTTGTTTAGCGGCGTATTAACATTCGCCCCCGCTTTAATGAGTACATCAATAATATCTGTTCTTTTCATTACAGCAGCCTCCATCAAAGGAGTCCGTATAGATCCATTTGTCAGATTTGGATCTGCCTTTTGACCACGAATTTCACTCAGCAATGCCTCGACAATATTTAACCTTCCTCTCTCGACTGCAAATGACAAAGCGGATTTTTTGTTACCACCATCCTCAAAGAATTGGTTGGGATTCGCCCCATTCCTTAAAGCACTTTGAACATCTGCTAGGTCATTTCGTTTTATAGCACTTATCAACTCTGCATCCTGCCCGAAAACAAAATTGGCAGCCGTTATAAGAATTATTGCCAAAAACCATTTTTTCCCAAAGTTAAAATTAAACATAGTTAGTCTCCTTAAGTATTTTACTCTGTCAAAATGATAGAGTGAATTCCGCTTTCAATTCATACCCTTTTAAACTTAAAAGGCACGTATTACCCGCACCGAGTAACTACGGTTTTTTGAGTAATAATCCTGTTTGCCGTCTCTAAAATCCTGCCCCCACGCACGATTTTTATCATCCTGGGATGAAGACCAGTATCTTTCTGTCCCGAATCCATCAAGCCCATTCGCCTTCAAGTTTTTGTACATCAGGTCCAACTCATCCTTGCTTGGCAAAAACCAGTCGGAAAACCCGTCAAAGCTGATCCTCTGACCCCGTTGTGCGGCAGTTTCGGTTTCCCCGTTCCGTTCCAATTGTTCAACCAGCTCCTGGGTGTTTTTCTTCCCGCCTCCCACCGCAGTTACCGTCCCGCTTATATCCTTCCCAAAGGCGCCCCAAGGGGCGGTAAACTCCGTTTCCACCGGAGCCGCTTCCAGATACCGCCAGCCGCCGGAAAAAGCGCCCTTGTCATAAAACACAATACCGCCCGCCGGCCCCCTGTCCCCTATTTTGTAGACAGCGGTATTTGGTACAACCGGCTCACCTTTCGCTAAAACGGTTCCACCACCCGACGCCATACCACTTACAAACGAACCTACCAGTTTGTTTACCCCTGCATAGAATTCTTGCGGGCTGCTGGTAACAAAATCGTTTGCGCTATGCGAAAATTCGCCGGTACTCACATCCAGGATTTTTATCACCACGGCATAATCATTGCCTATCAGGTCGACAGAACCGGTGACTATGTAACTGATATTTTGCAATTGCAGTTTTTTCACGTTTTCCGTGCTGGAAATACTGCTCACCGCAATGCTTTGATTGGCAAGGAGTTTATCAATCTCGTCATGGGTGATTATCTGGTACTTTCCCGTTCCTATCATCTGGGATTCCACGAGATTCCTCACTGTTATCGCGTCCGCTTTTATCTTGTCGTTGCTGATGTTCGTACTAAACTCCACCACCGCCAGACGCAACAGGGTCGTATCCTGCGCAAAGAGGTGGAGCGATGCACACACGAACAAAACGGCCAAAAACAACTTTTTCATCATGCCCCCTAGCGTTCATTAACCAAGCGTATCGTTAATTGGACGGTGTTCGACTGCCCCACTTCGGTGATAACCGGTTTCTGCCCCGCGCCCCGTACCCGCAACTGGTAGTTACCCCCGGCTACGTAGGTGTATTCCGGTACGGCAATTACGTTTTCCTTGCCCAGGGAGAGGTCGATACTAAGGCCGCCGATGGTCAGGGATTCCTGCTTTTGGAGGTTCAGCTCAAAGGTCTCTAGACCTGGATTTATCATCGTATTGCCGTGGATGCTCTCCATGCGGGTACCGTTGCCGCCGCCCTGTAAGAGATACGCCCCCCGGCCTGTTTCGTTCACCAGTACCAATGCGGCAAAGGGCGAGTAGAGTTCGGCGGGTTTGCCGTCAAAGCTGACTACCTGCGCGGTTCCCGAGCCCTGCGGAATGGGCCGCATCGGGACGCCATCGGCCAGGTTCAGTGTATCCAGGGTTCGGATTTCACCGGAAGTACTGTCGTAATACTTGTAAATGGGGAAAAACACGTAACCTTCCGGCTTGAAGTCCAGATAGACCTTTTTGTTACGCTCAAGCGGGGCCAGGGTGGTCAGGGTCGGCGATGACAAGCTGTCAACCCGGATTTCCAGGGCCATGTTGCTGTCATTCTGCAGCACGATAACGGCATCACCACCCAGGTATTTTTGAATATCTACCATTATAATGCGCGGGGTTTTCTTGTCGTAGGTGACGATTTTGGCAAAAATCACGTCTTCGGCGGTGTCCAGACTACTGCCCTTTTCCGTATAGGTCGAATACTTGACCGCCCGCAGGAGGAAACTGCCGGTGTCTTCGGTAACCTTGTCAAAAAAATCCACCCGTCGGGTCGAAAGCTGCCTGATACCGCCAATGTTGTTCTTATTGTTGATACTACCCACAAACAGCAGCAAATCCTCGGCGGTGCCATTATTCACCGTAAGGAGGCCATTCGGGTCATCGTCCATGACAATTTTGAGCTTACCGGCCTCTTTTGCTGTGGACCCCTGATCCATCTGGTTTTTTGTGGTACTGCAACCGGAAAGAACGAAAACTGCCGCCATAGCTACAAAGAACGCCCTGGAAATGTACCTTTTCATAAAAATCCTCCAAAAAATGGTAAATAGTTACATAGAAAAGTATGATAATACATCATGTTATTATGATCAAGTTATATCTATTATCATAGTTAGACTTAAACCATAATGAAGATTTTAGATGAAAATGACGTTTATGTAGGTTTGGGCAAAAATATCAGGAAATACCGTTCCCGTAACGCTTGGTCACAGGAAGAATTGGCGGAAAAGATTGATATTTCCGCGACGTTTTTGAGCAACATTGAGACCGGCAGATCCTGGATTTCGGCCAAAACGATTGCGAAATTGTGTAATGTCCTCAAAATAGATATGTATGAGCTTTTCCTGTGGGACGAAGAAATAACTACCGAAACGGTCACCTTTATGGACAAATTCGTGCGCGATATATCAAATACGGTGCGTGATTCCATCGAAAGTACCTATCAAAGATACAAAAAAAACATTTCTGTTTTGTAACAGGGCCAAATAAACCGACTTTAGGCGTGTAAATAAACTTGTTTTTTCACAAAAATAGGAGTACTATAGTTAACAATCAGAATATTATGCGGAGGTACTTGAATGATAGAAAGCAGTGCGGATATAAAACCCAGTGTCCGTCTCCGTTACGGTATGGTAGGCGGCGGGCCCGGTTCCTTTATCGGGGATGTGCACCGCAAGGCGATTGCCCTGGACTCCCTGGCGGAAATCGCCGCCGGTTGTTTTTCAACTTCACCTGAAAAAACCCTGGTTACAGGCGCAGCCCTGGGCCTTCCGAAAGAAAGGCTCTATGCAACGCCGGAAGAAATGGCCGAGCAGGAGGCGAAACGGGCCGACAGGATCGACTTTGTGATCATTGCCATTCCCAACACGGGCCACTATGCCGTGGCAAAGGCCTTCCTCAAGGCGGGCATCCCGGTGGTCTGCGAAAAGCCCCTCACCGTGGAACTGGGCCAGGCGGAAGAACTTGCCGCCCTTGCCAAAGAAAAGAAGCTGCTGTTCATGGTAACCTACACCTATACCGGTAACCCCACGGTAAAACAGGCCCGGGAACTGGTAAAATCGGGGCAGATCGGCAAAGTTACCTTTGTAAACGGCGAATACCCCCAGGAATGGCTCATGGCGGAGGCCGAAAAGCAGGGTTCTAAGCAGGCAATCTGCCGGACAGACCCAAAACTGGCGGGAAAATCGAATTCCGTGGGCGATCTGGGCTCCCATATTGAAAACATGGTCAACTATATTACGGGTTTAAAGATAAAATCGGTCTGCGCACGGCTTGATCGCATCATGCCGGGCCGGGTTCTGGAAGATAACGCCACCATCATGCTCGAGTACGATAACGGCGCAAAGGGGGTATACTGGACAAGCCAGATTGCTTCCGGTTACGATAACGCCCTGCGGGTGCGCATATTCGGGACCAAAGGGGCCGTCGAATTTTACGAGGAAGAATCAAACTACCTTAAATTTTCGGTCTTCGGCAAACCCACGGTACGCCTCTCCCGGGGCCGGGACCCCTTTGCCCCCCATGCGCAGAGCTATTCCCGGATCCCCTCGGGCCACCCGGAGGGCTACCACGAAGCCCTGGCGAACCTGTACAAGACCTACATCGCCGCCCTGGTTAAACAGCGGGAAGGCAAGGCCCTGACCGAAGACGACCTGGACTTCCCAAGCATAGAAATGGGCATAGACGGGGTCAAGTTCATTGGCAGCTGCGTAGAAAGCTCCGAAAAGGGAGCGGTTTGGGTAAATCTCTAGAATTTAAGGAGGAATGAAAATGGCAAGACCTGTAACAATTTTTACCGGACAGTGGGCGGACCTGCCCTTCGATGTGATGTGCGGCAAGATCAAATCTTTCGGTTATGACGGTGTGGAAATCGCCTGCTGGGGAGACCACCTGGACCTGAAAAAAGCCGCAACCGATCCGGCCTATGTGGAGGACCGCAAAAAGATACTGGCCAAACACGGCCTTAAAACCTGGGCCATCGGCACCCACCTGGTGGGCCAGTGCGTCGGCGATAATTGGGACCCCCGGCTGGACGGCTTTGCCCCGCCGGCATTGGCAGGGCAGCCCGAAAAAATTCGTGCCTGGGCTATCGAATACATGAAGTACGCCCCCGCCGCCGCGAAAAACCTCGGGGTCGACGTGGTTACGGGCTTTATGGGCAGTCCCATCTGGGCCTACTGGTACAGCTTCCCCCAGACCAGTGAAAAGATGATAGACGACGCCTTCAAAAAGATCGCCGACCTTTGGAACCCGATCTTCGACGAGTTTGACAAGAACGGCGTCAAGTTTGCCCTGGAAGTGCACCCCACGGAAATCGCCTTTGACTACTACACCGCGGGCCGCCTGCTTGAGGAATTCAAGGGCCGCAAAACCCTGGGCTTTAACTTCGATCCCAGCCATCTGATTTGGCAGGGGGTCACCCCCCACATCTTCCTGCGGGACTACGCCAGGTATATCTACCACGTTCACATGAAGGACGCGGCGGTAACCCTTGACGGCAAGGCCGGCATCCTGGGCTCCCACATCACCTTTGGCGACACCCGGCGGGGCTGGAATTTCCGCTCCCTGGGCCACGGGGACGTGGACTTTGAAAACATCATCCGGGAGCTTAACGCCATGAACTACCAGGGGCCCCTTTCGGTTGAATGGGAAGATTCGGGGATGGAACGGGAATTCGGCGCAAAGGAGGCCTGCGAATTTGTGCGCAGGGTCGATTTTGCCCCCTCCAATGTGGCATTCGACGATGCCTTAAAATCCGAGTAGGCAGGAAAAAAGCTATGGCTTTACCGGCGCCGGGCACAGAAATGCTCGCCATTCAGGGGATTACCAAGGAATTTGACGGGGTAAAAGTCCTGGACAATGTCTCATTCAGCCTTAAAAAGGGTGAAATCATGGGGCTCATAGGCGAAAACGGCGCCGGTAAGTCTACGCTTATCAAGATTATCACGGGAATTTACCCGCCAAGCGCCGGTTCTTTTGTGCTGGACGCTAAGGATGTGCAAATTCCCGATTATATCACCGCAAAAAAGCTCGGGATCAGCATGGTTCCCCAGGAATTCAACCTGATAAACACCTTAACGGTGTTTGAAAACATCTTTTTGGGGAATGAGATACGCAAAAAGAACGGCCTCCTGGACAAGGCCGCTATGCGGGAACTGGCGGCAAAAAAACTTGCGGAGCTTAAAATGCCCGTGGAGGTGAACCAGCTGGTGTCCCGGCTTTCGGTCGCCGAAAAGCAGATGGTCGAAATTTCCAAGGCCCTGATGCTCAATTCCAGCCTCCTTATCATGGACGAACCCACCACGACCCTTACGGGCCACGAGGTTGAAACCCTCTTTGGGATGATGCGGGACTTAAAGGCCCAGGGCGTTACCATGATTTTTGTGTCCCACAAACTCGGTGAAATCAAGGAGATTTGCGATCGGGTAACGGTGCTCCGGGACGGCAAGCTTATCAGCGTGGATAATATCGAAGATGTGAACGAAGAAGACATTGCCCGCAAGATGATTGGCCGTACCGACTTCCACCAGATTTTCCCCCCCAAGCTGCCCCGGGCTGCGGAAGACCTTGCCCTGGAAGTTAAAAATCTTTCGATAAAGACGCTTTTAAAGGACGTGTCCTTTACCCTGCGCAGGGGCGAAATTTTGGGCTTTGCGGGGCTTGTCGGCTCGGGCCGCACCGAAACCGCCGAGGCCGTGATGGGCCTCCGCGCCGCAGAGGGCGGCAGCATCTCCCTTGCAGCCTCCGGCGGCACGAATCCGGGGGGCTTTAATACGGTGACGATTAAAAAGCCCGCCGACGCGGTGCAGTACAAACTCGGCTACCTCAGCGAAGACCGGCAGGGCAAGGGCATTGTCGCCGGCTTCAACCTGCCCCAGAATATTACCCTCATCTCGCTTAAAGAGTACCTGCGGGGCAGCTTTATCAACAAAGCCCTTGAAGGGGAAAAAACAGCGGAATACGTAAGGGCCTTTAGCATAGCGGCGGCCTCCCAGAAGATGGCCCTGCGCTACCTTTCCGGGGGCAACCAGCAGAAGGTCTACCTTTCCCGCTGGATGGACACCAAGCCCGAAATCCTGATCCTTGACGAGCCGACCCGGGGCATAGACGTCAGCGCCAAACAGGAAATCTACGAATTTATACACGAGCTTGCGGAAAAAGGTATATCATGTCTGGTGATCTCTTCGGAAATGGAGGAGATCATCGGCCTCTGTTCACGGGTCTATGTGATGAAGGAAGGGAGCATAGCCGGCATGCTTGAAGGGGATCACATCAATGAAGAGGAGATCATGTTTTATGCGACAGGTATCAAAGGGGGCCAGGCATGAGTGAGGGGTCGGTTAAAACTGTGGTAAAAAAAGGGGGCCTGGGAGCCGCTTTTAAGGACTATATAAAGAACTTCAAGCTCAGTGAACATACTACCGGGTTTGGATTCATCATGCTCTTTATCCTTGCCATCATCGTATCCTGGGCGGGGGCGGGCTTCCAGGGCTGGCCGGTTTTTCTTCAGACAAGGAATTTGACCAATATTTTGCGGCAGCAATCCTACACGGGGATCATCGCCCTGGGCATGACCTTTGTGATCATCTGCGGCGGCATAGACCTTTCGGTGGGCTCCATGATGGCCTTTGTGGGGGGCATTACGATCTATCTGCTTAATACCTTCCCCGGCAATTCGCTGTCCGGCGTTGTGGCGGCCCTGGTTTTTGCCCTTGTCCTTGGAACCTGTACCGGTTTTTTGAACGGCTTCCTGGTAACCAAGGGCCGTATCGCCCCCTTTATTGCGACCCTGGGCACCATGTCCATCTTCCGTTCCCTGATCCAGTATTTTTCGGGGGCTTCCAACATTGTTTCCAAAAATACCCTCTACCCGATGATAGGTTCCGGGGTCTTTCTGGGGATTCCGGTACCGGTCTGGGTGTTTTTGATTCTGGCCGTTATTTTTCATATACTGCTCAATAATTCCCGTTTCGGCCGCTATGTCTGCGCCGTGGGGGCAAACGAACAGGTTGCCCGCTATTCCGCAATCAATGTACAGGTTATAAAACTTATTCCCTATGCCATCACCGGCTTCACCGTGGCGGTGACGGCGCTGCTCTGGTCCACCCGGATCAACTGTATACAGTCTTCCGGGGACGGTACGGGCTATGAACTGGAGGCCATCGCGGCGGTCGTCATAGGCGGTACTTCAATGACCGGGGGTAAGGGGACCATAATAGGAACGGTGATGGGCGCCATCATGCTGGGAATGATCAACAACATGCTTGTATTGGGCGGGGTGTCATCGTTCCTGCAGCAGGCCGCCCGCGGATTGGTAATCATTGCGGCTGTATTGCTGCAATATAATAACAGCAACAAGTAATGGAGGAAGGAATGAAGAAGTTTGCTTTAGTTCTTTTGTGTGCGGCTTTGGCTCTGCCGGCGTTTGCCGGGGGCAAAAAGGATTCCGGCGGCGGCGTTATCAAGATTGGCGTTGCGGTTCCCACAGCGGATCATGGCTGGACCGGCGGTATCGGCTGGTGGGCTGATTTCAAAGTAAATGAAATCAAAGCCCAGTATGCGGGTAAGGTTGATTTTCGGGTTGTTCACTCTGCCAATGCTTCATCCCAGGTTGCGGATGTAGAAAACCTGATGAGCTGGGGGATCAATTACCTGGTAATTCTTCCCCACGAATCCGCCCCGCTTACCCCGATAGTCAAAGAAATTCAGAGCAAGGGTGTAAAGTGTATCGTCGTTGACCGCGGCCTTACCGATACCAGTTTTGGTTATGTAAACCTTGCCGGTGACAATAACGGCCTTGGGAAACTCTCCGGCGAATGGCTGGCAAAAACCATGAAAGCCGAAGGACTCAAAAACTACGTGGCCCAGGGCGGTATGCCCATCGTCATCGACACTGAACGGATGACCAATTTCTTTGCCGAAATGGACAAGGACCCCTCGCTGGTGAACCTGGAAGGGAAAGACAAATATCAGTTTGCCAACTTCTCACCCCAGGATTCCCTCAAGCTGATGGAAGCCCACCTGCAGCAGTACGGCAGCCAGATCCAGGCGGTGTTCTGCCAGGACGATGACGCCATGCTCGGCGCCCTCCAGGCGATTAAAGAATCGGGCAACACCAGTATCAAGATTGTGATTGGCGGCGCCGGTTCAAAGGCCGTCTACGAGATGATCAAGGCCGGAGACCCCCTGGTTCGGGCCACTACCCTGTATCATCCCTCGATGATTGCCGATGCTATCCAGTATGCGGTTGATGTGGCCCTTGGCAGCAAGTCCGACAGCTTCCACACCGCCAAATCGCCGACCACGGTAGTTATCCCCTCGGCCCTGATCGACAAATCCAACGTAGACCAGTACTACAACCCGGGTTCATCGTTCTAGTTAGAGTCTGTCTATAATGTGGACACATTATAGACAGACACTAGTTAAAAGTCCTCTGTAAGATAAGCCCGGATCGACTGTTTCTATCGAAACACCGGTTCGGGCTTTTTTGAGGTATAAACGAAATACGGTATGGGATATTCTAACCCCATAAATATTCCCCTGCCATCCGCCGCAAAGGAATGGCCCACACTCCCCTGTATATGCTAAACTTGGCTTAATGATCGCCCCCAAAAGCTTAGTCGCCTACAAAACCCGCCCCGCCCTGGTCATCGAGCAGTCGGCGGATAAAATAGTCATCTCCGTCCCTTCCGCCGGGAAAGCCGGTGAGGGCAAAACGGAGTACAAGGTCCGGGAGAAGGACGTAGAATTCCTCCACCCCGGCCCGGTTGCGGATATCAACGCCCTGGGGGACATGACCGTGGCGGGACTGGGCTTGCCCGCCGATGCGGTCCGGGGCGCCTGGGAACTGCTGGAAGACACGGCGCATCCGGCAGGTGCGGCGCATCCGGCAGCTGCGGTGTCCGGCGGCGCGGTCCCCCTTAAGGAGCTGGCCGAATTGGCCTGGGGCAGCTTTTCGGCGGAAAGCGCCTGGGGCAGCTACCTCTTGCTATTGGACGGGCTCTATTTTACCGGCGATATCGGCGCCATAAGGGCAAAAACGGCGGCGGAAGTGGAGGCGGAGGAGAAAAAACGTTCCGAAAAGCAGCAGGACGCCCGGGATCGGGGCGCCTTTTTGGACCGGCTCAGGGCCCGCAAGCCGGATCTGCCTTCGGACGGCCGTTTTTTGCAGGATGTAGAGGCCCTGGCCTACGGCAAAACCGAAAAAAGCCGTACTTTGAAAGAATGCGGCCTCTCCGAAACCCCCCAGGACGCCCATCGTTTGCTCCTGGAAACCGGTTTCTGGACTCCCTTTGTCAATCCCCACCCGGTCCGTTTCGGCCTTCCCCTCTATTCGGCAAAAATTCCCCTGGGCCTCCCGCCGGAAGAGGACCGGGTCGACCTGCGCCACCTTGCGGCATTCGCGGTGGACAATGCCTGGAGCGCCGACCCCGACGATGCGGTCTCCCTGGAGCCGCCCGGCCCGCAAAGCCCCGGCCCGCAGGGCTGCCCTGCGGACCAGGGCTTTGCGGAATCCCCGGGCCGGCAAACCCTCTGGGTCCATGTGGCGGACCCCGCCGCGGCCCTCCTGCCCGGCAGCCCCGCCGAGCGTGAGGCCCGGAACCGGGGGGCCACCTTCTACCTCCCCGAGGGGGTCTACCGGATGATCGCCGAGGAAGCCCTGCCCCGCTACGCCCTGGGCCTCTCGGAAAAGTCTCCGGCACTCTCTTTCAAAATGGTCCTTAACGAAGACGGCTCAATCGCCGAGGCGGATGTGCTCCGTTCCTGGGTCAGGGTTACCCGGCTCACCTACGAGGAGGCCGACACATTGGCTGCATCGGCAGCCGGCGGCGCTTCTGACGTAAACAGCCTCCACGGGGCCGTGATGGCCCGGCTTTTTGCCCTGGCAGAGCGGAATTTGAAGCGCCGCATGGCCGCAGGGGCCATTTCTATCGATTTGCCCGAGGCGCATATCACCGTTAGTGATGAAAAAGTGTCGATCAACCCTGAAAAAAGCTATAAATCCGCCGATATGGTCCGGGAATGTATGCTTTTGGCGGGGGAGGGGGCGGCCTGGTGGGCAGGGCGGGGTGTACAGCAGCGGAATTCGGGGAAAATTTTGCCTTTTCCCTACGTTACCCAGGAAATTGGTGACCTTCCGGACGATCCCCTGCCGGGACTTGCGGGTTCCTGGCAGCTCCGCCGCTGTATGCGGCCCCGGAGCCTTTCGGCAAAGCCCGGGCTCCACCAGGGCCTGGGGCTCGATGTCTACACCCAGGTCACCAGTCCCCTGCGGCGTTACACGGACCTCCTGGCCCATCAGCAGATTAGGGCGGTACTCCGGGGGGAACCGCCCCTGGACGAGGATGAGCTGCTCCTGCGGCTCATGGCGGGGGAGGCTGCGGCGTCCGCAAGTGTCCAGGCGGAACGGGCCTCCAAAGCGCACTGGACTGCGGTCTACCTTGCGGACAAGATCGGCTCCCAATGGGAGGCTGTGGTCATGGAGCGGAAGGGCCCCAAGACGGCGGTACTGATCCCCGCCCTGGCCCTGGATACCCTGGTTTCCATCAAGGGCGATCCGGAACCCAATGATCCGGTTACCCTGACCCTGGTTTCGGTGCGAATTCCCTGGGCGGAAGCGATCTTTCAGGCGGAAAAAGGCTGAAAAGCCCCGGTTTCATTCACGGGTATCTTGACGTAAGACGATTCTTGCGTAAATATTTGTTCTATAATGAGTGATTATCTTGATCCAAATAATGAGGAACTCCTCAAGGATTTCTTCAGCGAAGCCCAGATGCAGGTTGACACCCTGGAGCAGAATGTTCTGGTCCTCGAAAACGAGGGTGGCAACAAGGACGCAGTAGACGAAATCTTCCGCGCCGCTCATACCCTTAAGGGGGGCTCCGCCACGGTGGAAATGATGGAATTGTCCCATTTTACCCACCTGGTTGAGGATGTGCTGGACGCTATCCGCTCGGATCAGCTCGCCATAAACGAGGATGTGGTGGATACCCTCCTTTCGGCGATTGATGTCATCAAGGCAATGCTCGAACAGCGGATGAACGGCGCCATCTATCAGGAGGATAGCTCCGCGATAGAAACCCGTCTTTCCGCCCTGCTCCCCGAAAGCTCAAAGGGCAAAAAGGGAAGCGCCGCCGCTAAAAAACCCGCCCCGGCCCCTGTGGCAGCTCCGGTTGCCGCTCCTAAAGCAGCGGCCCCTGTAGCAGCTGCTCCCGCGGCCTCTGCCGGGAACCTTACCGAAGACGAATTACGGGAACTGCGGGAATCCGTGGACGGCGGCATGCCGATCTACCGGGTAGCGGTTCATTTTGACGAAAACAGCCTGATGAATACCGTAGGCGGTATCCAGGTATACGCCGCCCTCAAGGGTTCCGGCACGGTCCTCCGGACCACCCCGGATTTTGAACAGCTCTACGAGGACAACTTCTTCCCCACGGTGGATTATTATTACGCCACCGCCAAATCGGTGGATGACATAAAAAAATACGTGCTCATCCCCGATGTGTCCCTGAGCGCCGATATTACCGATGTCAGCAAGCCTGCCGCAGCCCCGAAACCTGCGGCTGCACCAAAACCGGTTGCCGCGTCTACCGCCGCCCCGGCCGTGGCTGCGGACGGCGATCCTGCCGCTGTAGCGCCCGTAGCCAAATCCGCCGCAGCCACTGCCGCCGCCGGCGAAGACGCCAAGAAGGCAGGCAAAGAAGCCGGGTCCATCCTCCGGGTGGATTCCAAGCGGATCGACGACCTCCTCAACCTGGTGTCCGAAACGGTTATCACCAAGGCAACCTTCAACCAGATAAGCAACCAGTTTAACGATCTGGTCAACGATCTCCATGAACTGGGGGCCACCTTTCGGGACAAGATCAAGAGCCTCTTCGATCAGCTGCCCGAGTATCTGGACGGCATTCAGGAAGGCCGTTCCATCAAGGATATCCGCAAGGAGATCAACGAGGAATACGGGGACCTGTTCTCCCTCTTTGACGGCTTTGAAGCTTCCATAAAAGTAAACATGGGCAAATTTCGGTCCACCTCCCAAAACCTGGGGCGGATCACCGGTGAACTTCAGGAAGGGGTCATGCGTATCCGCATGGTGCCCATCAGCCAGATCTTCAGCCGCTTCCCCCGGCTTGTCCGGGACCTCTCAAAATCGCTTAACAAGAAGATCAACCTGGTTATCGAAGGAGAGGAGACCGAACTGGACAAGTCGGTCATCGAAGACCTTCTGGACCCCATCATGCACTCGGTGCGGAACTCCATTGACCACGGCATTGAATCCCTGGAAGAACGGAAGGCCGTCGGCAAGCCCGAAGAAGGGATGGTCATCCTCAAGGCCACCAACGAAGGAAACATGATCGTCATCGAAATTGCCGATGACGGCAAGGGCATTGATGTGGAAGCGGTCAAGGGCAAAGCGGTTGAGCGGGGGCTTATCAGCCCCAACAAGCTCCTTACCGATGTGGAAGCCTTCCAGCTCATATTTGAGCCGGGATTTTCCACCGCCAAGCAGGTCACCGCCATTTCCGGCCGCGGGGTCGGCCTGGATGTGGTGCGCCGGTCCATCGAAAAACTCAACGGTACGGTCACGGTCAATTCCGAAAAGGGCAAGGGCACCAAGTTTACCATCAAGCTGCCCCTCACCCTGGCGATTATCCAGGGCCTGCTGGTCCGGGTGGGAACGGAAATCTACTCCATCCCCATCACCTCGGTTATCGAAAGTCTGCGGATTAGACCTGAGGATATCCAGAAGATCGACAACTACGAAGTGTTCAATATCCGCAACGATGTTATTTCCCTGCTCCGGCTCAACCGGCTCTTCGGCATCAAGACCGAGGAACAGCAGGATTATAACTTCATCGTCATCGTCGGCACCGCCGAAAAGAAGATGGGCTTTATGGTGGACAGCCTTATCGGCGAGGAAGATGTGGTCATCAAACCCCTGCGGGATCAGTTTACCAATTCTCCGGGCATTGCCGGGGCTTCGATTCTGGGAGACGGTTCGGTTTCCCTGATCATCGATGTAAGCCAGCTTCTGGAACTTGGTCTCCGCAGGGAGATGGAACAGCGGCGTGTTCGTGAAGCGTCAATAAGGTAGCGGAGAAAAACATGGCGACTAACAGTATGATCAAGGATTTGGCGCAGGTTAATGCCGAGCTCCAGGAACAGAAAGAACGGGTCGATACGGTTGACTACAAGATGATAACCTTCTCCCTGGCGGGCAAGGACTACGGCGTCGATATCATGAACGTCAAGGAAATTGCCAAGGCGGACAAGTTTACCTATGTGCCCAACGCCGCGTCCTTTGTAAAGGGGGTCTACAACCTCCGGGGTGACATCATCCCCATCGTGGACCTGCGTTCATTCTTCCATCTGCCGGCGGATAAAAAAGAGGACGGCCAGGAGAATATGCTGATCCTCCGCATTGAAGACCGGGTATACGGGACCATCGTCGACAAAATTGATAAGGTGGTGGGGATTGTTTCCGATACCATCCAGCCGCCGCACCCCATTTTTGGTGATATCAACATCAAATATATCAGCGGGGTCGTGGAAAAACAGGGGGAACTCTTTGTTATCCTCGATGTGATCCGGATCTTTACCCAAAGTGAAGAAGACAAGGCAAAACCCCGGGGCGCTATTGCGGACGGGTCCTTTGTGCCGCCTCCGGCTGCCGCCGGGGAAGCTCCCGCCGGGGAACAGCGGAGCTCCGCCGCTTCCGATTCGGCCCTGGGCTTTATCAAGGAAAGCCTGGCCGCCCTGCGGCGCTTTAACGCATCCCTGATCAACGAAACCTGGATTAACAAACGCTTTGCCGAATGGGCCGCTACCCATTCCGATTCCGACATCCAGCTTAAGGGCGCATCCGATGCGGATAACTTCCTGGCCCCCTTCGATTCCCCCTGTACGGGAACCTTCTGGGACGAAGAGTACGCCGATATGGTGCGCAGCGCCCTGCCGGACCTTTCCTCCAATAATATCCAGGTTTGGAATATTGGGTGCGGAAAGGGCTATGAAACTTTCTCACTTGCCTGTATACTCAAACAACGGTATCCTGGGGGGCATATAAAAATATGGGCCAACGATAGCGATATTATGGCCATATCCCAGGCGCCGAACATGAGTTTTGATCTGGAAGAGGCGCCTGAATATTGCCGGTCTTTTATGGTCAGCGGACGGAATGGGCATAGTTTTAATCAGGCCATCAAGGATTCGATTGTCTTCGAATACCACGATGTCCTGAACGACAATCCCCTTCCGGACCTGGATATCATCCTTGCCCGGGATATTCTTTCGTTCTTCCCGGTCCAGGATCAAGACAAACTTACCGCAGCCTTTGCTGAAAAGCTCAAAAGCCGGGGCTTGGTCATTTTGGGAAGAAATGAACAGTTCCAGGATGGTGAATGGCAGTCGGTTGGGGTAGACCCTGTTTCTGCTTATTTGCATAATGAATAGTCATTTCTGGATAAGGAGTATTTTATGAGAGTTGAATACATCAACCCCTTTGTCGAGGCAGCGTTTAATGTACTAAAAGAAGTGCTTAACACCGATGTCAAACGGGGGGATCTCTACCTTAAGTCCTCTACCATGCAGATTATGGGCGTTGCGGCCCTGGTCGGGCTTGCCGGGGATGTGGAAGGCCGGGTTCTTTTTGATATGTCTAAAGAGACCGCCCTGAATGTGGCAAGCGCCATGAACAACGAAGAACTGAAGGTCCTTGATGATCTCGCCAAGGCGACCATCACCGAACTTGCCAATATGATCACCGCCCAGGCGGTTACCAAGCTCCACGATCTGGGCTTTAAGTTCGACCTTACCCCTCCGGCCCTCTTCAGCGGTGACAATATGGAAATTTCCAATAACCTGGAAGTGGAAGCCCTGATCGTTCCCATGGAACTGGGAACCGGCGGCAAGCTCGGTAAAATCGAAATCAACGTCGTTATCCGGGAACGGGCCTAAGTAAGCCTCCCTCCGGGGGCCCCTTCGCTCTGCGGAGGGGTGCCGCGGATGGCGCGTCGCAGGTATGGATGGCGGCGCAGCATATTGACGGTGAAGGTTTTTTCGGGTTAATGTGCACCTAAGGAAACAAAAATCCCTTTTTGGGCGGTTAGCTCAGTTGGTTAGAGCATCAGTATGACACGCTGAGGGTCGACAGTTCAATTCCGTCATCGCCCATACGGTAAATTCCTGTATTATAGGAATTTACCGTTTTTTTGTTTAGATATAGTAAAAAAGGGCTATACTAATATACAGAGGGTGTAAGCAATGGAACAGGCAGTACAAAATCAGCTCAATACGATAAAAAACCTGATTGTAGAAACCGTTCCGGTAGAGCAGATATATTTATTCGGTTCCTATGCGTATGGGACACCCCATGCCGATTCTGACTTGGATATTTATGTGGTGATGAAGGATGACGCCCCTTATACTCAAGTTGAGGCAATGCAATTGATTTCAGGGGCCTTATGGGATAAAAAATCAATGCCTACGGATATTTTGGTTATTAAAAAATCGCGGTTCCAGTACCGGCTGACCGCGCCGACCCTTGAACAGGAAGTCGCGGAAAAAGGGGTTGTGATTTATGGGTAATACCATGGATATCTTGAAGCAGCCCAGGAATGGCTCCGCTATGCGGAAAATGACCTGGGCAGTGCGGAGTTCCTTCTGGGGAGAAGGCCGATTCCTATCGAGATTATTTGCTTTCACTGCCAACAATCCGCCGAAAAGGCATTAAAAGGGCTGCTGGTTTTACATGAAATCAGACCGCCCACGATTCACAACTTACAGGAATTGTTCTTCCTTTGCAAACCTTTTACCGCAGACATTGATACCATACAAACGCCGTGCAAGAACTTGAACGCCTACAGTGTACAACCAAGATACCCCAATGAGATGGCGACAACCGAAGAAGAAATGAAGAAGGCTCTTGCCGATGCAAAAGCGGTTATGGAGTTTATCCGGCCCTTATATCCCCTTCGGGAAACGTCCTCAGGGGACATATAAGCGTTATTATTCCCTCAATAACACACAAAATTCCACACTTTTTCGTTTTAGGCCGTGGGCTTGAAGTCCTCTGACATTCTATGATATACTATTGTGTGGACAAAAAAATCTTTTTTGCCGACCTATTCCTTATTTTCTGTTTTGGAACCGCAATCAATACCCCTTGCGCCTTTGGGCAAAGCGGGCTGAAGATAAACGTTGAGGAAATTGACGGCTCCATCACCATTGTAAAATCCACCGGAACCGCCAAGACCCTGGTCATTCCCGATACTATCAATGAATTGCCCGTAACCGTCATCGGCGACGGGGCCTTTAACAACCGGGGGCTGGAAGCTCTTACGATCCCCGACAGCGTAACCACCATCGGGAACAGCGCCTTTGCAAACAACAAGCTTGCCACTGTGGTCATTGGGGACAATGTGGTGAGTATCGGCAGGGGGGCTTTTTCCGGCAATAAACTCAGGGAAGTTACCCTGGGGAACGGCCTGAGTTCCATCGGCCCGGGCGCCTTTTCCGGCAATCAGCTGAGCGTCGTGACCATCCCCGAAAACATCAGTTCCATCGAAGATTACGCATTTTTTTCCAATAAAATTAAGAGTATCACCATTCCCGACACGGTAAGAACCATCGGCGAGGGGGCTTTTTCGGGGAACAAAATTGCCAGTGTCATCATCGGCAGCGGGGTTACCGGCATCGGCGCCGGGGCCTTCTACAATAACCCGATTAACAGCGTAACCATCCCCAATACGGTCACCGCCCTTGGCAGGCGCGCCTTCGACAGCCGTACCGCAGGGGGCGGCTTATCCCGCAGTGTGGATTATCTGGATGCCGACGGGAAGGTCCTCTTTACATCGGCCAACAACTTCGACACCTATTACAGCAGCTCGGGCAAGCGCTCGGGGAAGTATACCCTTACCCGGCAGGGCTGGGAGTACGGGGAATAGGAAATATTGTAGTTATTTGAGGCAGTTCCATTTGGTACCACAGAAACAAGCATAGTTTTCTCCTTACAGACGCCAGAGGCTCCTGGACATCGTGTTCAAACTCCTCTTCACCGCCAATGACGATGATTCCCGGGAAGCCCTGCGGCTTCTCCTTTCGGACTGTACCCACCGCCCTGTCAGGAACGTGCAGGTACAGAATAATGAAATCCTTCCCGAGTACCTGACCGGGAAGACCGTCCGCCTGGATATCCACGTCACCTTCAACGACGGGGAACAGGCGGACCTGGAAATCATTATCTATGAGATGCCAAAGTTAAAGCAGGTGGTTACGGCCTATTTTGAAGGAAGGGTAGAGCTGAAAAACTTGTCACCTGAGCAGAAATGGTGTATATACTTTAGGTATAAGGGTAATGAGAAGATGGAGTCCTTGATACAGGAGCTGTGCAAGCAGGAGGAAGGGATCATGAGGGCGGACCGTGGTTCCTGGCTATATGCTGCCGGGAAGGCTGGGGAGGAGCGGGGCCATCTACAGGCCAAGGAAGAGACCGCCCGGAAAATGAAGGCTGATGGCCTTTCAACAGACAAAATAACCACCTATACCTGCCTTTCCCTTACAGATGAGGCAGTTCCAAAATCCGGTGGTCCGAAAGGGCCATGATTTTGGAACTGCTGCCCTGGATTTTTTTGAACAAAATGACAAAAAGTGTTGACTAATCAAAAAAATCCGTTATACTGTTGATTATTACAGAGTTGCTGTAATAAAAAATTTTTCAAGGAGTCTTTTATGAAGAACAAAAGATTTGCTATCGGAGCAGTGGTCCTTCTGGCCCTGTTTGCCCTTATTTTTGCCGGCTGCCCTAATAATTCCTCCCCCGCCACCACCGTGCTTGAGGGTACATGGACAGGTAGCGGTAAAAGTTTCAATTTTAGCGCAAGTACTCTTGTCGCTACATTGGGTACGAACGTTATGACCGGAAGTCTCAGTGAAGTTTCCACTACTTCATTTAAATTTACTCCCACTGGGCTAACCGCTGGTGGAGTACCTGCGCCTCTGGATACAGTTTTTAACGGGCAGGCGGTGCCTACTTATACGTTCACGATTACGGTTTCAGGGAGCAGCTTAACCATTGATGGTATCACCTCTTCCCATCCTGCATATAATACATGGGACATGATCTATTTACAGTTATTACCACATATAAATACAACACTTACCAAGTAAGTCATAACAATTTGCCTTTATGCCCCAAGGCAGCCCGGTTTGGGTTTGCTTTGGGGTATTTTTTTGCCCCGGGGGTTTGCGGCGTTTCCCGGTTTTTATAACCTAATAGGTTGCTTTTTCGACTTCTTTGACTTTGCGGTTTATACTCTTTATTATGCATTCTGTTTAGGCAGTAATTCCAAATTCAACCACAAAAGGCACAAAAAACACGAAATTTTGCTTTTTTTCGTGTTTTTTGTGTCTTTCGTGGTTAATTCCTAATTCGACAAAATTGAGCAGATTTCATCAAAAATATGAACTAACAGGTTATGTTTTTGTTGAAGCGCAACAGGCCGCTAGAGCTTATTGATTTCTTTGGGGGAAAGGCCGGTGGCAGTAGAAATTATACCGGGAGAAACCCCTTGTGCTTTAAGACTTCGGGCGGTTTCCCTGTCTTTTTCCTCCAGGAGTTTTGTATATTTTGCTTCTGCCCGCTGGTAGCCAGTCGCAATGCCCCGCTCCTCCCCAGCCTTCCCCGCGGCATAGAGCCCGGAACTGTAGTCCATAGCAGCCTTCTCCCGAAACAGGGCCTTGGCCCACTTCTCCTGGTCACGGCTTATTCTTGACAATGCACGGTCCGCCCTCATGATCCCTTCCTCCTGCTTGCACAGCTAAAGTTTTTTGATTTCTTCGGGGGAAAGGCCGGTATCTTCAATAATTTGGTCCAGGGGCCGCCCGTGGGCTTTCATTTTCCGGGCGATTCCTTCCTTGGCGCCTGTGTCACCTATTATCTTTCCCCGCTCCTCCCCGGCCTTCCCCGCAGCATAGAGCCCGGAACGGTAGTCCATAGCCGCCTTCTCCCGAAACAGGGCCTTGGCCCACTTCTCCTGGTCACGGCTTATCTTTGACAATGCCCGGTCTGCCCTCATGATCCCTTCCTCCTGCTTGCACAGCTCCTGTATCAAGGACTCCATCTTCTCATTTCCCTTATACCTAAAGTATATACACCATTTCTGCTCAGGTGACAAGTTTTTCAACTCTGTTTTCCCTTCAAAATAGGCCGTAACTACCTTCTTCAGCTTCGGCATCTCGTAAATGATGATTTCCAGGTCTTGAGACAGCTTGTCATGTTCCGTTTCCTCCATGGCGAAGTACCGCCGGGGCACCTTGTCGCTTCCGGGAAATAACTCGCAGTTGAGGAAAAATATCTGGTAGACCCGTTTGGCCTCCCGGTATTTCTCTCCCCGTTTCATCTGACCTGCCAGGAGCTTCGCCCCCAGGAGTAAGGCACGTGCCTTAAGGTCGTCATCGGTCTTTTTTACCTGGATTTCCAGATCCGCCTGTTCCCCGTCGTTAAAGGTGACATGGATGTCCAGACGGACGGTCTTCCCGGTTAAATACTCGGGAAGGATTTCATTATTCTGTACCTGTACGTTCCTGACAGAACGGTGGGTACAGTCCGAAAGGAGAAGCCGTAAAGCTTCCCGGGAATCTTCGTCATCGGCGGTGAAGAGGAGTTTGAACACGATGTCCAACATTACATCCAGAATCCTGCCTTCTGCGGCATACTTCCGCGCCAGACGCCTGACGGCTCCCCCGGAGAAGGGGAATTTGATAGCTGTTTTCATACACTATATAGGGCACTCGCATGGATGGCGGATCGAAAAAACGAGAAAAAAATGAAAATATTTGCAAATATTCCCGTTTGATTGAACCGCCACACATCCCAGATCTCCGTAAAGCTTACCGACGGCCAACTGGGCAATGTTGAAATGACCACCAATCCCGACACTTCCGAGGCCCGGCGGCTGGAGTTCCACGTATGTAAGCTCTTTACCACCCAGGATATCCGGGGAGAAGACAAGAGCTATAAGGATTTGAAAAACACCTACCAGATATCCCTGTTAAATAAGCCCCTGTTTAATGATGAAGAACTGATACACCGGTTTGAATATTACGACCGGGAGCATAACTTGTCCCTTGGGGGAAAGACGACTATAATAACGGTAGAACTATCGAAGGCGGACCGGATCGCGTTGAAGCCGGTTGTGGAGATGAGCAGTGCGGAACGGTGGTCGGTATTTTTCCGGTATGTAAGGGATCGGGGAAAGCGTGAATTAATTAACGAGATAGTGGAGTATGAAGAGGGTATAGCCATGGCGAGTGAAGTATTATTGACGGTAAGCCGGGACGAGGCAGAACGGGCTGTTTTGGATCATGAGTACAAGAACGCCCTGGACATGCAGAGCCTGCTGGTTGGGGCAAAGCGGGAAGGTTATGGGCAAGCCAGGGAAGAAACTGCCCGGAAAATGAAGGCCGATAGATTTTCCCTTGAAAAAATACAGGAATATACCGGCCTTTCCCTGACGGACATTGAACAGCTCTAATTGTATATGCAGGTGTAGAAGCGGGATATGGTAGTGAGCGCCTTAAGAGCCGGTGAACCTCGTGTTTTTCGGCTTATTTGAACCTATACCCTATGCTGGTCCGCAGGGTCGGACCCCCGGTTAGGCCCATAAGGGTAGGGGTTCCGGTGTTAAACTGTTTTTTCGTCATCTCAAGGGCGCCGGTTTCATAGTCGGTTTGCAGCCGGAAGCTGAATAGAAGCTCGTTCCGTAGAAAGAGGCGATCCTTGAGCTGATAGTCAAAGCCCGCCCCAATGTCTATGGTCCAGGAATTCCAGGCTGAAAGGGGGTAGGGATTGTCGTTCTTATCCTTGTCCGCCGCCAATTGCCCCCCGGTTCGGTCGTAGACCTTGCCCCCGCCCTCTTTGGGCTTCCGCTTTTCCAACAGGGCTATCTGGTACTCAACGCCCGCCAAGGGGGACCAGGAAATCTTGTCATTCAGCCTAAAAGCGGGCTTTCCCAAATGGGAAAGGGGTTTTATCAGTTGGAAAACGGTCTGAGGCCGCAGCAGCAGGGAAAACCCAAGGATTACTTCCGTACCGGTCCCCTGATCGTCGATACCGTTCAGCGTTTCCTCATAGGTGTTCTGTCCACCCCGGATCAACAGGGCAAATTCACCGTAGGCAGCGTCAAAAAACAAAAAGCCTCCATAATTGAAGCGGTCCATGTTCTGTATCGATTTTATATGGCTGCCGCTTAAGGTGTCGGCTTCCAGGGTGTATCGGGTAAAGGTGTAGCCCAAAAGGCCGCCGCCCCCGGCGCTTAAAGATAAAGGCGGGGGCGCCGCATGGATGCCGGCAGCCAGGATAACCGCCAAGGCGATAAAAGACAAAATATTCTTCATTGTTTGATATTGAACAAAATTTGACTTTCTGTCAATATAAGGTTATATTATTCTTCGAAGGGGAAAAAAATGAATAAAAGAATGTCTCTTATAGGCCTTGGAGTAGTTATGGCCTTTTTAAGCCTGGCTGTTTTTACTGCCTGTAAGGAGGATGATAGTATCACCATACCAACCAGTCAGATCCAGATAACCGGTATCCCTGCAACAGTATTGAGTCGGCCCTCTTATAAAATCTATGTGCAGCTTTCAGCCGGTATGGATGCAAGCGCCGGTTATGTGGCTAAAGGAGAGGCTCGGATCAATGGAGCCACATCAGTTACCATGGATCTTAAAAATTCCGCCGGCCAGCTCTGCAGCGTTACAGGACCCATCAATATGGCGGTAGTAATCAGTCCCGAGACCGTGCATGCCTGGAATAGTAGTTCCCCCCAAATTGAAGTTTATGCCAATCAAAAAATTCTTTCTGCCAACCCCCAGAGTTTTGTATGGGGCTCGGCAGGTGGTTTTGTCCATCTTAATGAAATTATGCTGGAGCAGGTTCATCAAATATTTGACGGGGCTACCAGCGGCAAACCCGGCATTGTCTGGCATGACCCTGAAATTGGTCACACCTCCTAAGAGAAATATAGTTTTTGTTAACCGGTAACGGTCGGCGGGTAATTGGCTGAACCAAAGGTTCTGCTTACCCGCTGCCTGTTTTTTAGCCCGGCTTACTTTTTCCCCTTCGGCCACAGTTTTATCGTCAAATAAAACACCACCTGCACGGCGAATACAAAGAGGATGCCGCATACCATCAGGAACAGGGCCTTTGTGATCGTGGAGTCGCTCTGCCGTACCGCTTCAATTAGTTGATTCATATTTTTTTACTCCTTACCCTACCAGCAGGGGTACCAGCGCAAGGACGATGCCCCCGGCGATAACCGAGCCGAGCTGGCCCGATACGTTGGCGCTTACCGCCTGCATGATCACAAAGGTGTGGGGGTCCTCGGCGGTGGCCATTTTCTGGATCACCCGGGCGCTCATGGGGAAGGCGGAAATACCCGCGGCCCCTACCATGGGGTTAATTTTCTCTTTCAGAAAGAGGTTGAGGAACTTGGCGAAGAAGACGCCCCCGGCGGTGTCGAAGACAAAGGCCACCAGGCCCATGGCGAGGATCACCAGGGTTTGGGGGGTCAGGAACCGGGCGGCGGTCATGCTGGAGCCGATGGTAAGGCCCAGGAGCAGGGTGACCATGTTGGCGAGCTCGTTCTGGGCCGCCGCGGAAAGCCGTTCCAGCACCGTGCATTCCCGGATCAGGTTGCCGAACATCAGGGCGCCGATCAGGGGCACGCTGATGGGGGCCACAATGCCGGCAATCACCGTTACGGCAATGGGGAAGCAGATACGCAGGCTCCGGGGGACATCCCCGTCATGGGCGACCATCTTCATCTGCCGCTCTTTTTTGGTGGTGATAAGCCGGATCACCGGGGGCTGGATCAGGGGGACCAGGGCCATGTAGGAGTAGGCCGCCACCGAGATGGGGCCCAGGTACTTGGCGGCGAACCGGGTTGCCACGAAGATCGAGGTGGGCCCGTCCGCCGCGCCGATGATCCCGATGGAGGCGGCTACCTTAAGGTCCGCAAAGTCCGAAAGGAAGGATACGTGCTGGCCCAGGAAGACCGCTATAATGATGGTGAAGAAGATGCCGAACTGGGCGGCGGCGCCGAAGAACATCATCACCGGGTTTTTGAACATGGGGCCAAAGTCGCACATGGCCCCCACGGCGATAAAGATCAGCACCGGGAACAGCTCCGTGGCGATCCCCGCATTAAAGAGGATCTGGAGGAAGCCCGGCTCCCCCTCGTAGGCCCACACCGCCGACAGGGGCAGGTTCACCAGAATAGTGCCGAAGCCGATGGGCAAGAGCAGCATGGGTTCATACTCTTTTTTGATAGCCAGGTATATCAAAAGAGCGCCAACCGCCATCATCACCACCGCCTGCCAGCCGATGATGACACCTTCTTCCCAGCCGACCTGCGGGTTCGCCCCAACGGTCCAGTTCTGGACAAATGAGATAAAGCCGATAAATAGTTCCTTCATTGGGATTATGATATAATGAAAATATGAAAAATGAAAGTAAGTTTTTTCGATACGGCCTGTCTTTGTGTCGTTTTTTGGCTCTTTTTTTTCTTGTCCTGTCTTTTTTTTCCTGTACGGGAACCGCTTCCCCCAAAAACAGCCCCCCCGCTGCCGATGACCCCGTGAACACCTGGAATTTTACCGGGAGCAGCTACGGTTTCCCCGGGGGCTTACGCTTTATCCCCGCCCCCCTGTCCGATTCCGAAGAAGCGGGAAAGCCCGCGTCGGGGCCCTACGCGGGGGTGGGGACCATCACCCGGGAACGGCGGGACCTGGGGGCCGGCTTGTCCCCCGCCGAAAGGGCGAGTCTGAGCGCCGCTTTCCGGGACGCATATATGGAAGGTCTGCTCCGGGGCCTTCCCCTGGACGGGGTCCTGGGTGGGGACCACGTTCATGGCTGGCCCATTGAGTCCCCGGCTACCTGGGTTCAGAACTGGCGGAGCAGTGAACAGTACCCCAACTCCTGGGGTATCCCTTCGTTAATTTTGGCGGTCCGGGGCCTTAGCGGCGGCCGGGTATTCATCATCCATGGGGCAATTCTGGACGCCTACGGGAAAAGCAACGGCCTGGGAGGGGCAAACGGGGCTGCCGGTTACGGCGCTCCCCGGGGGGAGGAGTATTGCTGGGGAAACGGCATAGCCCAGCGTTTTGATTTTGGGCTTCTCGTTATAGACGGCAGCGGGAAGGCAATCTTCCTTCAGGAAGAGGCCCCTTCAACAAAGGAACCGATCCCCGGCGGGGTAGGGCTTTTGAGCAGCGCCTCCGCCGGTATAAGCGGCGCCGATGAAGCGGGCAGCGCCTTTCGTTCCGCCTGGATGAGCGCTGTGGACCGGGATTTCCCCGCCCTGCTCAACGACGGCCCGGTCTATCACCTCGATTTTTCCGCCTCCCCCTGGACCCTGACCGATGGTTCCGTGGGGAACCTGGTCCTTAAGGGGCTGTATTACCAGACCTTTGGTGAAGGAAAAGCCCTGTTCCTCCTGGGCGAATCCCCGGCGGAACCTGCGCCGGAAAGCCCCGGCCCCCGAACTGCACGGGTGCTGACCGGCCCCTTCCTGGACGCTTTAATAACTGCCCGTGACCGGCTCCTCCCCGGCGCGGAAGCCCTGGCCGCAGACCCCCTCCCCGCCGGTTTTAGCCCGGGGGAAAACGCGGCCTTTGCCCGGGCTCTTTTGGGGGGCATTGCCCGGTACGGTTTCCCCTTAAGCGACGCCGTCCCCCAAAAAACCGATTCCGGCAAAGCCTGGACAGAAGCACAGCGTTTTACACGGGGGTGGATGACTACTGCAGAAGAATAGGAAAACCATCAGTCCGCGCGATCTAGTGTGCAGTCTAAGACAGATGACATAGCAAGAATTTTTGACCGCGAAGTCGAAGAAGGAAAGAAAAGATACTGGTTCGTGATAGATTTTTACTTTTTCGACTTCGTTGACTTTGCGGTTTATACTCTATTACGCTTTCTGTTTAGGACAGAACACTAGGTACCCGTTTCCCCGTAAGCGAATTGGTAGAGCCGTTCGAGGATGGCGGCGATTTTTTCTGCATAGGCCCTGTCTGTGGCCCAGGTGCCTGCAAGGCCCCGGATGGTGGGGGCGGAACCGTAGCGGACCCAGCGGTACCGGGGGTCCACCAGGGCCTGCTTGAGGGGGGCGTCGGTGGCATAGGCCTTAAGGTGCTGGATATGCGCCCGCACCCCGATGCGGGGTTCCGGAAAGCGCTCCCCGTTCTGGCCGGGACCGATGGCGCCCAGGCCGCAGAAGTTGTTCATGTCCGCTGTTACCAGGCCGCCGTAACGGAGGAAACCCGTTTCCAGGCACATCTGGGCAAAGGCGATGTCGTGGTTTACCCCTTCGGCCTCCGCCTCTTCCAGATAGTATTGGGCAAGATCAGCGACAAAGTCCTTTTCCGCCTGAAGGTTGGTCTTTTCCAGAAAGTTGGCGAGCTTGTCGGCGGAAATGCGCCCCTGTCCCAGGAGCTTTTCGGGAACCGGCGGTACTTCGGGACGTTCCGGAGGGGTTTGCGCCGCGGCCTGGGGCTGTGCCGGCGCCTTTTGGGCCGGGGGAAGGGCGGCGCAGGAAAAGAACAGGCCCCCTAAAAGAAATGAGGCGCAAAGCGCAAGGGGAATGGATTGCGGCACCCTTAAAAAGATTTTTGTGTTCACCAAAATAAGCTCCCTTGGAAAGCTTATCGGCGGAAACGAAAAAAAAGTAAAAAAATCGATTTTTTTTCGTTTTGATTAAACCGCCTTCCATGCGAGTGCCCTATATATGGTGTGAATAATTCTATTTATCCCGATTTTTTCGGACAGCTTGAAGTGCGGGACACCGGGGACTTCCCCCTGGTTCAGCGTCTCCAGGCTTATCCCCTCGCAGACCGTCCACGGGAACGGCTCTTTCATGAGGGGCCGGCGGCCCTTTCGGATTATGAATTGCTGGCCATCCTCCTTAACACGGGGATTAAGGGCAAGAATGTCATCGCACTGGCAGGGGAAATCCTGGCGCTCATCGACCTGAACAAGGACATCCCCCCGGTCAGGGAACTTGCCCTTATCAGGGGGATGGGGAAGTTCAAGGCAAGCGCCGTGGTGGCCATGCTGGAATTGGGCCGCCGCCGCTGGGGTTCCGCAGGTATAAAGATACGGAATCCCTCGGATATTTATTCCATAATCCGGCATCATGCGGACCGGAAACAGGAACACTTCCTCTGCCTCTCCCTGAATGGCGCTCACGAAGTGTTGAACACAAGGATTGTCACCAGCGGTCTGGTGAACCGGACCATCGTGCATCCCCGGGAAGTTTTTACCGACGCCATCGGGGACCGGGCTGCTGCGGTAATTGTGGCCCATAATCACCCGTCGGGAAGCATCCAACCCTCCCCGGAGGACGATGAAATCACCAGCCGCCTGAAATCCGCCGCAGACATCCTGGGCCTCCATTTTCTGGATCACCTCATCTTTACCGACCTTATCTGGTTCAGCTACCGTGAGAGCGGCCGGCTGGACACCCTCCCGTCCCCTGAAACCCTGGGGCCGGCCCCCATGACGGCAAATTGATGGGGAATGAGGAATGGACAATGGGGCTTGGAAAGCCATAGAAATCAAGAAACAAATTGATATAAAAAATCCCATTGGGATAGAAGCTCCTTCCGGAGAAATTAAGGAATTACTAATCAAATTTTATAAAGAGTCATCCGGATGGAGAAATGATATTATTGATTGGGCAAAAAAAATAATCCCCGATGTTATTGAAAGTCCGGATGGTCAAGTTAATGTATCACGTTCAAGTATTAAAAATATCATCGCCCATGGGAAGGGGCCATTAAAGCTATTAACCATGCCTTATTTATCTCAAATGCTTAAGAATGGGGTGCTGTACTATTCTGAAAATAGCCAGGATAAACAAGGAAGACCCCGGATATTTTACAATTATGTTTATCCGCTTATATTTGAAGGTAAAGAATATTTTATATCAATATCAGTAAAAGAAGACTACAACGGACAAAGGCTTTATGATAACGAGTTTATACAGAAAATAAAAACAACGAATGGGCTGAACAATATCGCAGGCCCTTCAACGGGAGGAAACCTGACCCATTCGCCTATTCTAAATATATTACAAGATATTATAGCTGTCAATCAAGATTCTGTTTCCAAAATCTGATAAAAAATGAAGGCCCCCTCCCCCGCTGAAAAAAAAATAAAATCCCGTTATAGTTAGCCTATGATCCGGTTCCGGTTTTTCAGAACGATCCTCCTTCAGGAAGCGCTTGGGATGCTGATCTTGCTGGCGGCAGGGCTGGTATTGACGCCCCAGGGGCTTGCCGCGCAGGTATCATCTTCCCGGGCGGCAGGGACCGGCAGTATCGTGGGGGATACCTTTGAGGAAGCGGCCGGACGGGGACTGCTTATCCGCACCAAGCCTGCGGGGGCCAAGGTCTACATCGACGGGGTTGAGCGGGGGCTCAGCCCGCTGCCCCTTAATACCCTGGAGGCCGGGGAATACCATGTGCGGCTTTACAAAGAGGGCTGGCTGGAACGTCAGTTTACGGTACGCATCTCTGCATCAAGCAGGCTCGTGGCCTCCATTGAGCTTAAGGAAGCCAGCGGCCATCTCTTTTTGAAGATCAGGCGGAGCGAAGAAGCTTCCGCCCCGGCGGCAATCCCCTTTGCGCCGGTGCTTATTGCGGGGGGAGAGACCTTCCCCGTTCCGGAGGACGGTTCTTCCGGCGGGACCGGGTTAAGTCTGCCCGTGGGTTACCATACTATACGGGCCCGTGCCTTTGGCTGGGAGGACGCTTCGGTCACGATCTATGTCCGGGAGGGGGAGGCCGAGCAGGCGGAACTTGTCCTGAGCCCCGCCTTGTTCCGGCTTTCCGCGGGGAGGGTGAGCCGGAACAAATTCAACCCGGCAAACCCCTCTTCCCTGGGGAGTACCGAATGCGGCTTTGAGGTTTCCGGCCCCGGAACCGGGACCATGACGGTTCTGGACCAAGAAGGGAGGGCGGTATACACCGCGGACCTGGCCCCCTTTAAAACCTGGTCCCAGTCGGCGGTCTGGAACGGCAGAAGCGGCGGCGGTCCAAGGGACAGCCCCGGCAGGGCCGGCGGCATCCTGCCGGACGGGGTCTACACCCTGCTTATCGAAGCCGAATCCGTCCCCCGGGACGGTTCGGCCCCCGAGCGGCAGAGCCTTTCTTTGCCGGTGACCATAGATTCCTCCCTGGCGATTTACCCCCTCTCCCTATTCGGCGCCATTCCGGGGCTCCTCTTTGCCCCGGTCCCCGGCATTCTTCCCCGGGGCAGTTTTCAGATAGAGGCGGACATGCTCTTTGGTCAAACTCCGGAGTCGGAAGATGCCTTTACCAGCCTGCCCTTTGAGGTCGGCATACGGCTCTCCCCCCTGGAACGGCTTGAAATTGCGGCGGCCCTGGATATGGTTCCTGTTTTTGGAGATAAAATGCCCTGGGGTTTTTCCGGTTCCCTAAAATGGCTCTTTTTGAACCCCGGGGAAAAACCGCCCCTGGGCCTGGCGGCGGCCTTTACCGGCAGCTGGGCCGAAGATAAGGCCGTCAGCCCCCAGCGCGAAGGGGCAAGCCTCTACTTCCCCCTTTCCTGGCAGTTCAGCCCCTCCTTCTCCGCCCTTCTCGGTCCCGGCGTTTTTTGGCATGCCTGGAACGAGGGCGCCCCCCGGCTGTTCCTTTCTACCGGCATCCTCTTCCGCCATTCCCTTTTTTCCGCCGGCCTTTCCTTCCGCCCGGAATTCGACCTGTCCGATGGGGCTTATACTGAAAGTAATCAAAGCTTTGACCCGGTCACCCTTCTGACCGCCGCCGAGATCAAATGCTACCCGCCCCCCTCCAACCTGGTATTCACCCTTTCGGGTGGCCTCTGGTCCAAGGGGAACCGCAAAGGCGGCTTTGGGGGCGTGGCTATCGGGATTGTGTATTAGTGTGCAGTCTAAGACAGATGATATAACAAGTATAACAGGCTGCTAGAGCTTGTTGATTTCTTCGGGGGAAAGGCCGGTATAGGTGATTATTTTGCCTGTCGGAAGGCCATCAGCTTTCATTTTCCGGGCGATTCCTTCCTTGGCACCTGTGTCACCTATTATCTTTCCTTTTTCAAAACCCCGCTCCTCCCCAGCCTTCCCCGCCGCATAGAGCCCGGAACTGTAGTCCATAGCAGCCTTCTCCCGAAACAAGGCCTTGGCCCACTTCTCCTGATCACGGCTTATTCTTGACAATGCACAGTCCGCCCTCATGATCCCTTCCTCCTGCCTGCACAGCTCCTGTATCAAGGACTCCATCTTTTCATTTCCCTTATACCTAAAGTATATACACCATTTCTGCTCAGGTGACAAGTTTTTCAACTCTGTTTTCCCTTCAAAATAGGCCGTAACCACCTGCTTTAACTTTGGCATCTCATAGATAATGATTTCCAGGTCTTGAGACAGCTTGTCATGCTCCGTTTCCTCCATGGCGAAGTACCGCCGGGGGACCTTGTCACTTCCGGGGAATAACTCGCAGTTGAGGAAAAAGATCTGGTAGACCCGTTTGGCCTCCCGGTATTTCTCTCCCCGTTTCATCTGACCTGCCAGGAGCTTTGCACCCAGCAATAAGGCCCGGGCCTTAAGGTCGTCATCGGTCTTTTTTACCTGGATTTCCAGATCCGCCTGTTCACCGTCGTTAAAGGTGACATGGATGTCCAGGCGGACGGTCTTCCCGGTTAAATACTCGGGAAGGATTTCATTATTCTGTACCTGTACGTTCCTGACAGAACGGTGGGTACAGTCCGAAAGGAGAAGCCGCAGGGCTTCCCGGGAATCATCGTCATTGGCGGTGAAGAGGAGTTTGAACACGATGTCCAACATCACATCCAGAATCCTGCCTTCCGCGGCATACTTCCGCGCCAGACGCCTGACGGCTCCCCCGGAGAAGGGGAATTTGATAGCTATTTTCATGCTATATATAGGGCACTCGCATGGATGGCGGATCGAAAAAACGAGAAAAAAATGAAAATATTACAAATATTTCCGTTTTGATTGAACCGCCACGCATCCCAGCGCCCTATATTAGGTGAGAAACCGGAGAAAAACCCTACCCTTTGGAGGCATGTATGCGTAAAATCACCTTCACCTACGAGGACGACATTATCAACCCCTGCTGGGATAATGTCTTCAAATCCGTCTTTACCCGGGATACCCTCCCCTCCCGGGGCGCCCTGCGATGGCTGCTTTCAGCCTATATGGCCCTGCAGTTGGAACTGGTAACCGTCACCGCCAATGAGCCCCCTCCCACCAGCCTGCGGGACCGTCAAATCCGTTTCGACATCTCCGTAAAGCTTACCGACGGCCAACTGGGCAATGTTGAAATGACCACCAATCCCGACACCTACGAGACCCAGCGGCTGGAATTCCACGTGTGCAAGCTCTTTACCACCCAGGATATCAGGGGAGAAGACAAGAGCTATAAGGATTTGAAAAACACCTATCAGATATCCCTGCTGAACAAATGTCTGTTTAATGACGATGAACTGATACACCGGTTTGAATATTATGATAAAGAGCATAACTTGTCCCTTGGGGGAAAGACGACTATAATAACGGTAG
This sequence comes from Spirochaetia bacterium, assembly GCA_025997875.1. Lineage (GTDB taxonomy): Bacteria > Spirochaetota > Spirochaetia > Treponematales > Breznakiellaceae > BNUT01. The sequence continues at coordinate 4,780 of BNVE01000006.1, read as the reverse complement.
AACTATCGAAGGCGGACCGGATCGCGTTGAAGCCGGTTGTGGAGATGAGCAGTGCGGAACGGTGGTCGGTATTTTTCCGGTATGTAACGGATCGGGGAAAGCGGGAATTAATTAACGAGATAGTGGAGTATGAAGAGGGTATAGCCATGGCGAGTGAAGTATTATTGACGGTAAGCCGGGACGAGGCAGAACGGGCCGTTTTGGATCATGAGTACAAGAATGCCCTGGACATGCAGAGCCTGCTGGTCGGGGCCAAGCGGGAAGGTATAGCCGAAGGCTGGGAAGAAGGTATAGTCGAAGGCCGGGAGGAAGGCTATGGGCAAGCCAGGGAAGAAACTGCCCGGAAAATGAAGGCCGATAGATTTTCCTTTGAAAAAATACAGGAATATACCGGCCTTTCCCTGACGGACATTGAACAGCTCTAATCGTATATGCGGGTGTAGAAGCGGGGGCGCCGGCAATTCCAAATTCAACCACGGACCACACAGACAACACGGACAAAGGATAGGATAAGAAAGTAGGAGTCCGTGCCGTCCGTGCAGTCTGGTTAATTCCTAATACAGAACACCGGCAGGGCCTTCCGGGGCATAAAAAAACCGAAGATCCGGATCAATAACTGATTCCGGGAACCTTCGGCCCTCTTTTCCGGCGGGGAACCTCGGCCTATAGCCTCGGCTGATGTCCCCGGCGGATTCACAGGAAAATAATCGCTTCCTGGTTAATTGCTGTCTTCTTTGTCGTCATAGGTAAAAACCCCATTTTCCTTCTGTATGGTAACGGTTTTGCTTTTTCCGACGGTAACCGTGTAGTTCTTTTTTGCGTCATCGCCGCTAACGGTAAATGATAATGTATAAACTCCACGGGGCACCTGGTATATTATCCCCCCTGTAGAGAATGTACCAACTCCTCCTGAAATAGTAGTATCATTCTCCTTCACTATAACGGCAGATGCATTAGCGGCTGAGGTGGTTTTTATCGTGAGCGATACCGGAGACGGCTTTACCCCATCCCCGCTGCCCGTGCTGCAGCTAACCATCATGCCAAGTACCAACGCTATACCAACAATGCCCGCTAACCATTTAGTTTTCATGATTACCTTACTCCTTTACACCAAGCAGCAATTTTAGGTTTTTTTGAGCCTTCATTTCAACGAAACACCGGCCCAGCCTTTGTCCTGCTGGTTTGATGCATAACCTATAATTTTACCAAATATTCACTTGGTATAGACAATAATATACTTGTAGATAACAAGTTGTCAATACCTTTTTTTGCTTTATTATAAAATTTATAGGAAAAAAATGAATTCAGGACCGGAAAAACTACGGAAAATCCTTTCGGCCAATATAAAAAACCGAAGAAAGGCATTGGGGATATCCCAGGAAAAGCTGGCCGAGACAGCAGGGCTTTCAGCTCAAACCATCAATGATATCGAAGGCTGCAGGATGTGGGTAAGCGATAAATCCATTGTTAAATTGGCCGAATCCCTCAAAGTGGAAGCCTACCAGTTATTGATTCCAAATATTGAAATAGAACGGGAGCTTGCCGCCTCTCCGGCGGAGACATTGGTAGCCCTGCGGCAAAATATTAAAAAAAACATAGATGAGGAGTTTGAATCGGTCTTAAAGAAAGGAATTTATTGACTCAACACTTCTTCCCGGTCCGCCAGAGTTATTTCCAGGCTGCTGGTCTTGCCGCCCCGGATAATCTCCACCGCGACCTTTTCGCCGGGCTTATTGTCTTCCAGGGCGGAATAGAGGTCCGCCAGGGTATTGGTTTTCATGCCGTCAACGGAGGTGATAATGTCCCCCCCCAGGTAAACCACGCTGGAACCGATCCGCACCGCCTCGCTGCCCTGGCGGATCCCCGCCTTTTCGGCAAGCCCCGAGCGCCGGGTCCGGGAAACCAGGAGCCCCGCTTCAACCGGGAGCTTGGCGTAGTTGACCAGTGAGGGAAATATCTGCACCACCGTGGCGTCAATCCAGCCCCGGCGCACCTTGCCGTACTGCATAAGCTCCGCCGCCACCCGTTTGGCGGTATTCACCGGCACCGCAAAGCCGATCCCCACGGAACCCCCCGAAGGTGAGTAGATCATGGTATTGATCCCGATCATCCGGCCCTGGGTGTCCAGCAGGGGCCCCCCGGAATTTCCCGGGTTGATCGAAGCGTCGGTCTGGATCATGTCCCGGACAATGTTCTGCCGGGAAATCTGGATGGGCCGCCCCAGGCCCGAGACGATGCCTACGGTCAGGGTCCGCTCCAGGGCGAAGGGATTCCCGATGGCCAGCACCTTTTGTCCTACCCGAAGGCTGTCGGATGTCCCGTAGGGGATGATCCGCAGTTCCGTTCCCCGGGGAGGGGTAAATTTCAGCACCGCGATATCGTTTTCCGGGTCCGTGCCCACGATGGACCCCTCGTACTGGCTCCCGTCGGCCAGGTTGATGTACACCTTGTAGGCGTTTTCGATCACATGGTTATTGGTCAGCACAAAGCCCCGGGTGTCGATAATTGACCCCGACCCGGAGCCGCCGTTCTGGGGGACCGGTTCCAGGAACCAGTTGATCGCCATGGTCTCGGTGGTGATATTTACCACCGCCGCATTAAACTGTTCATAGATGGCAATGTTTTCCTGTTCATCCCTAGTAAAAGAGATATCCTCCGCAGCGGTGTGCAGCAGCCGGGAAACCGGGGCCGTTTGGCCCTGAGTATCCGCCGGAGCGGCATTTTTGGCCTCCGCAGCAGGAGCCGGTTCAGCCTTATTGAAGGGAAGATGGAGCAGTCCAAACCCAAGGGCGAACATCACCACAATAAGGCCGCTGAGGAGCGAAAAAAAGATAACCTGTCCCCGGCTGTATAATTTCATTGACAAACCTCCGCCCCTCCGTATTCTATTACAATGAATATATCAAATGAGGGGGATAATTGAAAGCAGGATTTCCGCCGATATTCCTATTGGATATGTATTTTGCGTTGCCGCTTCGCCGGCTTTTAGCTAAAGGGCTTTTTGCCGCAATTATCATCCTTTTCGCATCTTTCCCCCTCTCCGGCCTGGATAGCTCCGTTTATAAAGGGGATACCCCCACCCGCAAAATTGAGGATGATTCTTCCCTGCGGCTTTCCCTCCGGGACGCCTGGTTTACCGCCATCCCCTCCCGGGTACTGAGCCAAAAGGCCCAGGTTTATACCCTGGGCGGGGGCGGGCGCATACAGGTGCGGGTTGAAGCGGGGCGGGATGAATTCGCCGTGGTCCTTGCCCGGGAACTTACCGGCCCCGCAGGCAAGACCGGAACCTACCCCGGCTGGGCCCAGGGGTCCTGGATACTCAGCCGCAGGCGGGACAGCGGCGTGGCAAACCGCATCCGGATATTCCCCCGGAGCGACCCCTACACCTATGTCCAGTTCCAGCCTCTTGGCGGCGACAAGTGCCAGATGGACGTGGTCCTCTACGAAGCCTATGTGGTCCGCTCCCAGCCCCTGGCCATCCCCTTTGAGCGGCTCCTCTCCATGCCTGTGGAGGAAGTTTTTTCCATCGCCGGGGACAAATTCCCCCGCCGCTACTTTGATCCCGACCCGGGCAATTATGGGGATCTCCGGCTTTTTATGACCCGTATGCGGGAGCGCCTGCCGGAACTTGAGTTTCTGGACGACGGCGCCATTGATGAAAATGACAACTATGTGTTTATTGAAACCCTGGAAGCCCAAAAGGCGGAATTCGGGCTGAACTGTTCAGGTTTTGCCAAGTGGGTAGTGGACGGAATCCTGCGGCCCCTCACCGGGGAACGGATGCCGGTTACCCCCCTCAAACAAGCCTTTGGGAACCGGGGCTCCTCCTTTACCGAACCCTGGGAAGCCTTGCGGGACCCCTTCTTCGGCCTTGACTGGACCCGGAACCTCGCATCCCGGGCAATGACGGTCCTCCGGTCTCCGGCCTACGCAGAGCTTAAAGAATTTGAAGTACGGAATTGGCCCTTCTCCCAGGTGATACTCCGGGGCAGCGCCGGGGGTACTAACGGCAACATTGCCGGCAGCGTTGGCGGGAGCCCCGGCACCCCCACCGGAGGCTCCGTGCGCGCCTACCCCGGCTTCCTGGAAAACGCCGGTTTCGGCATCGAAGGCATCCATCCCCTGCTCTACACCCTGGCCATCGACGAACCGGGCCGGATCTACCTGGCCTCGGTGAACACCGAAATGGGCCCCCCCACCACCGAAGACAACCCCCGGGGCCGTCCCCGGATGCGCCAGCACTTCCACATCGCCGTCCTGGTCCCCTACTTCAACGAATACGGCGCCTTTCAGGTAGCGGTCTTTGAAAGCGCCGAGGAAACCCAGTTCAGCAATTTCAAAACCCGCTACCCCGGCCATTACGTCAACCTGGTCCGCATCCCCGTGGAAGGCCAATTCGACCCGTAAAGAATAATCCCTGTAATTTTCTTCAAAAGGTATTGACAAAGTACAATTTATTATTATATAAAAGATTAAGCGGAGTGATTTTCTGATGGCAGGCAATATTGGCGCCCGGCACGAACTTTGCTTCTATAGTTTTGTATAAGGAGGATGTGCTTTGAAGAAAGAAGACAATGCCCAATACGGATACTCAAACGCCGCGGCGGCTTCCTTTTCTTTAAATCCCACTTCCTCCCGGACCCCCGGGGTTGTAGCTAATTCCTTATATTATAACGAATTACCCCCCCCCCCCCCCCCCCCCCCCCCGCACCCCCCTCCCACTCCCCCCCCCCCCCCCACACAACCACACCTCCTACCACAACACACCACCCCACCTCAC
>BNVE01000005.1 GCA_025997875.1 Spirochaetia bacterium | reverse complement strand
GCCCCATAGGTACCCCCGGCGCCGTCGGACAATAGTCCGCGGCGGCCGGTTTAGTGTATGGGCTACGGTAAGATTTTAACGTAAGGAATTCGATCCGCTATGGTAAGATTTAACGTAAGGCAATGCGGGTCATTGATCAATTTTCTGTAATAGTATACTTTACTGGTATGAAGGAAAGGATGCGGTTTTTCCCCTATTTCCTCTTGCCCCTGGTTCTAACGGGTATGGTGGCCTTGTCCATCCCTTTGGGGGTCGAGAGGGCCGATGATTCGGCGCTGCAAATCCTGTTTTCCGAGGGCCGGTTCTGCAATCTTTTTACCATAAATTATTCTTTTAATGATGATCCCCGGGGTTTGCGGGGGCTTTTTCCCCTTATTTTGGTGATTTTATCAGGTTCTGCCGCCCTTGAAGCGGTTTTTGCCTCCTTTTTTCTTGATTTTCAGCATAAAATTCCGGATAAGGCCCTGGATAACAGTTCTTTTTTGGGCCCCCGGGGTCCCCCTGTTTTTATTCCCGCTTGAATAAGTTTTTTCCCTGCGCTAGACTGAATTCTAATTTGTTAACGGAGTTGTAAATGGGTGTGCTCAGTATTGTACTGTTGGTTTTTTTTGTAATTACGGCGATTCTGCTGGTATTGCTGGTATTGGTCCAGAATGAGGAAGGGGACAGCCTGGGGGGAATTTTTGCCGGGGGCAGTTCTTCCGCCTTTGGTTCCCGATCGGGTAATGTATTGACCAAAGCGACCACCGTTTTGGGGGCCCTGTTTCTGGTACTCAGCCTCAGCCTTGCCCTGATTAACCGGACCCCCGGCGATTCCGGCGTTGAATCCGCGGGGCGCAGGCTTTCGACCGATGGGGCGGGAAGCAGCTGGGTGGAGGATGAACTCAATGCCCCCTCTTCCCCGGCGGCAGGTTCCGCAGCGGAAACTGAATCAGAAGGGACTACGGAATAGGACTGCGGGAGGTTTGCAATGTTCCTGCATGATGTATTTCCAGCGGATCTCATCAAGGTTGATTTAGAGGCTGAGGATAAAGAAGAGGCCTTTGAAGAACTGGTGGATCATTTTTGTCAGATAGAAAAGCTCAACGGCCGGGAGGAAATTCTCGAAGCCCTGAGGGAACGGGAATCCAAGATGTCCACCGGGATTCATAAGGGTATCGCGGTGCCCCACGGCAAGACAACCGCCGTGGAAGAGGTCTACGGGATATTGGGAATTTCCCGAAAGGGGATCGATTACGATGCCCTGGACGGGGAACCGGTGTACCTCCTCTTTATGATACTGGCGCCCCCTGCGGATTCGGAAAAACATCTGCGGGTCCTCAAACGTATGGCGGAATTGCTGGAAAATCCCGAATTTTACATGGAGCTCCTCTCCCAGAAGGAGCCCCAGGGGGCCCATCAGGTTATCTGCAAGTACGAGGACCTCTTTCTTGCCAATGATTAGGGTGGATTTTTATGGCTGAAGCCGCCGACCAGCAGGTGCTGGGGCATCTGCTTAAAATTGAGGCTGAAGCCGCCGCACTGGTGGACGATGCCCAGGCGGAAGCGGATCGCCGCGTTGCCGAAGGGGAACGGCTGAACCGGTCCCGGTATGATGAACAGTACGGCAGGGAAGCGGCGGAATTTGAACAGATCTACGAAAAAGAGGTGGCTGCGGTGAAAGAGGATTATCAGCATCAGCTTGATACCTACCGGAAAAGCCTGGACGCTATCGCCGTTGACCGGGACCGTTTTAGAGCCCTGATGGACGATTTTCTGGCAAAGGGGATTTAGATGCCGGGTGCGGGGGAACGGGCCTATGTTTATGCCAAGGCCTGCGGGATTATCGGCAAGTCCTTTGTGGGAAAGCGCATTCCCGCCCTGGGCGGCCTTAACCGCCTTTTCGGCCTTGACCGGCTGGTCTTCCCCCTTTCGGGCAAAGAACTCCCCGAGCGGGAACTGCTCCCGGACCTTGAAAAACGGATCACCGGCCGGGCAATAAAACAGATACTTGCTATCGTTGGGTCCTTTTCCTCCCCCCCGGAACTTTTGGTCCGTCTGGTGCGGGTCTACGAGTACAGCGACCTTAAATCCGGCCTGAACGCCCTGGTTAACGGGGACGCGGATCTTCCGCCCCTTATGGATATCAGGCCCTTCGGTACGGTCAATTTCAAGGCCTTTCCGGATCTGGGCGTCATGCTTCGGGGGACCGAATTTGAATTCCTCCTGAAAAATAAGGACCTGAAACCCGGGGGAGACGCCGTCGGGGCCCAGACCGAACTGGATCGCCTCTATTACACCAGTCTTTGGAAAGCCCTGCGGGCCCTGCCCAAAAAGGACCGTATCTCTGCGGAACGGATACTGGCCCAGGAGATATCCCTCCGTAACAGCATCTGGGTCCTGCGGCTGCGGACCTATTACGGCATGAATGCCGAAGAGGCGGAAAAGCATCTGATGGACATTATGGTAAAGAAGGGCCGGGGCCCTGAATTTTCCCTGGCCGCCGATGCCCGTCTTTCCCTTTCCCTGCCCCTGGACACCCGTTCCGCCTGGGCCGGCTGGAAACAGGAACACTTCCTGAATCCCGAAACAGGCGGCCGGTCCTGGCAGGCGGACCCCCGGTATTTTCAGAACGCCGCTTCCGAACACCTTTACCGGCTGGCCCTGCATTCATTCCGGCGAAGCCCCTTTTCCCTGGACGCCGCCTTCTGCTTTATCAAGCTGAAACAGTTTGAGGAGGACCTCCTTACCAGCATCGCCGAGGGCCTGGGCCTGGGGATGTCCAGCCAGGATGTGCTCGCCCTTCTGGAGGTGAAACCGTGAACATTCAGCAAGGACCCGCCTTCCGGCGGGAGAGGAACACAGTGAGGAGCTTCCCCTCATGATCCACCCCCGGAAGATGAAACATATTGAGCTTACGGTCCTGAGCCGGGATGTGGACAAGGTGATCGAATACCTGGGCCGCCGGGGGGTTCTGCACTTTTCCGAGGAAACCGATGCCGATGCCGGATTGGCCCCAAGCGGTCCCGGCTCTGTTTCAGGCGGAAGCGCCGCCGGTTCTGCCGATGGCAGCCGTTCCGGCAATGGCGGGGCGTCCCTCCGCTTCGGCGCGCCGGAGCCTGCCCGTGAAACTTCGTTGCATGCCGCGAATTCTGCCGGCGGTCCCGGAAACGCCGCCCGTAGCGCTGTCCGCAGCGCCGCCAATGCCCCCGCAGTTACCGCCCACGCCCTGGACGAGGTCGCCTATAAGCGTATCCGGGAGAACCTGGAAAAGCTCCGGTCCGCCGCCGCCTTTTTGGGAGTTGAACTCCCCACCGAGCCCGATGAGGCCGGAGGCTTCCCCGCCGAAACCGAGGAAGTTCTAAGCGCCAGACTCAGCGATGCGGCGGCCGGCCTGGGGGTCCGGGAAAATGAGGCGATCCGGGAAAAGCGGAAGGTCGAAGAGACCCTGAACGAAGCACGGGCCTTTGCCAACCTGAACGCCCCCTTTGCCGATCTGGATCAGCTTTCCTACCTTACCCTTCGGGTGGGCCGCCTGGACCCGAAGCTCCAGGGTGTCCTCCGGGAAAACCTGGCGGACCGGGCGGTGATCATCCCCCTGGGAGGCGGCAGGGACGGGGCCCCCAGCGACCGGATTCTGGCGGCAGCTTCCCGGAAGGGCCGCTTCGCCCTGGATTCGGAACTGAAGAATCTGGACTTTATCCCCATCGCCATCCCCGAGGGCTTTCAGGGAATTCCCGTGGAACTGCTCACCGGTTTGGAGGAACGGCTCAAGGCGGCGGAGATGGAACTGGAAAAAGTACAGCGGGACAAGGAGGCGCTCCGTGAGGAGTCCGCCCCCAGCCTCCGCAGGCTTACCGCCTCGTACCTTATGGCCGCCATTGTGGAGCAGCTTAAGGGCAAACTCATCGCCACCCGGAGCATCTACCTGCTCTCCGGCTGGATCCCCGCGGACGCGGTAATCGGCCTGGCGGCGGACATGGAAAAACTTACCGGGGGCCGGGTGGCTATCCGGACCTTCAACCCCGAAGAAATGCGGGAAGTGGCGGACGGCAAGGAAAAGGTCCCCGTCTCCCTTAAACACGGGGCCTTTGTAAAGGGCTTTGAAGGGGTGGTCTTCTCCTACGGCGCCCCCCTCTACGGCACCATCGATCCCACCCCCTTTGTGGCGGTTTTCTTCACCATCCTCTTCGGGATCATGTTCGGCGATGTGGGCCAGGGCCTGGTCCTGCTCCTGACAGGATTGCTGACCGGCAAGCGGGGACCCAAAGCCTTTGCCGGTTTTCGCAGTTATTCTACACCCCTGATCGCGGTGGGAATTTCATCCATGGTGATGGGCTTCCTGAACGGCGAAGTTTTCGCCAACGAGGAACTTTTGGTGGCCCCCACCCAGGCGCTCTTGGGCTTCTTCATGAACATCTTCGGCATAGCCGGCGAACCCCCGAAACATATCCTCCACCTGATGCCGGAGAAGGGCAATGTGATGAAGCTTTTTTACTTCTTTGGCTTTACCATTGCTGTGGGGATCATCCTCAATTCCATCGGCCTTATGATGAACATCGTGAACAAGTGCATCACCAAAAAATACGAGGGGGCCTTTTTCTCCAAGACAGGGCTTGCGGGGCTCATCTTTTTCTGGTACGCCCTGTCCATTGCCATCCGGGTCATCCTGGGGGGAAGCTTCGCCCGCCTCGACCTTGTCGGCCTTATCCTCCCGGTGCTCTGCATCTTTTTTGGGCCGGCGATCTGGCATCTCGTCAGCGGGGAGCGGCCCGTTCTTGCGGAGGGCCTCATGCCCTTCGTCATGGAAGGCTTTGTGGAAATTCTCGAAACCCTTTCCACCTATATTTCCAATACGGTAAGCTTCCTGCGGGTGGGGGCCTTCGCCCTCTCCCATGCGGTGCTTTCCTTTATCGTGTTCACCCTTTCCGAAATGGTAGCAGAAAATCCCGCAGGGCCGGTGTTCTCCCTGTTCATCATGATTTTGGGAAACGCAGTGATTATAATTCTTGAGGGCATGATCGTGGCCATCCAGGTGGTCCGTTTGCAATATTACGAATTTTTCAGCAAGTTCTTTACCGAAACGGGGGTGCCCTTTGTGCCCTTCCGGTTCCGTAAGGGAGTTAAGGAGTGATGTATGAAACGCGTTGTTATTTTATTGGCCCTTGCTTTATTTGTGGTCGCTTTGCCGGTCTTTGCACAGGAAGCGGCCGGGGGCACGGAAGCTGCCGGCGGTACGGCGGTTTGGAAGTACTTTGCCGCTGCTTTGGCGGTGGGTATTTCCTGTATTGCCGGGGGTATCGCCGTCGGGCAGATTGGGGCCGCAGCCATGGGGGCCATGAGCGAGAACCCGGAACTTTCCGGTAAGGCCCTGCCCTATGCGGGTCTTGCGGAAGGTATCTGTCTCTGGGGCTTCCTGGTGGCCCTGCTTATCCTGATCCTGTAAACCGGTAAGGTCAAAGGTTTTTCGTGGATTATTTTTTTATTGGGGACCCTGAGCTTTTAACCGCCTTCCGTTTTGTGGGGATTGGCGGCATGCCTGTTGGGGACGCCGGGGAGGCCCGCGCAGCTTTTCTGCGGATCACCAGCGGCTGGGACGAGACCGCCGGGGTGGTGCTCCCCGGAACCATCGCCGCCGCCGAGGGCTGCCGGGTCCTGATCATCACCGAGGAAGTGGCGGACTGGCTGGGGGATCTGCTGATCAAGTGGCAGCTCGCGGACCAGTATCCCCTGATAGTGGAAATTCCCGGTGTCATGGGCCGGCTTGAGGGCCGCAAAACCTTGGTGGATTCCATCCGGGAAGCCATCGGTATTCATGTTTGAGCATTTAAAAAATTCGGTTAATTTTTTAAATGCTCTTGGAGAAAATTGCAGGCAATTTTCTCCTTTACATTAAGGTAAGGTTTTCAAAATTGAAATTTTGAAAACCATTGTAGGGACATAATGGAAGAATTGCAGTCAACCGAGGTGTTGGATCGCGAGATCCTGGAGGACGCCCGGAAAAAAGCCTACCGGATTCTCAAAACCGCCGACGACACGGTAAAGACCAACGCTGCAGCCTGGGACAAGAAGGCCCGGGACGCGGCGGCGGAACTGAAACAGCGCTATGCTGAACGCAGCAAGCGGGTAGCTGAGGAGATCATGGCCCGGCTGCCCCTGGACAAGCAGCGCGCCGAGTCGGAAAAGATCGAGGGCCTTATCGGGTCTGCGGTGGACAACTGGTACGCCGGCCTTGGCCGTGACCGGGTCCTCTCCATCCTGGAAGGGGAACTGCGGAAGCGCCTTGAGGTCTGCCCCGAATTCAATGCTGCGAATTTCCGGGTGGTCTTTCACAACCTCGATCAAAAAGAAGGGGAGGGGCTCCTGAAAAAAGTTCTGCCCCAGGGTAAATGGGATAGTGAGGCTGCCCCCGCCGATGGGGCGAATAAGTACCCCGAAATCATTATTGATTCTAAGACGGTGAAGATTACTGCGTCGATACAGATGGTAACCGGGTCCCTCCTTGGGGATTACCGTTCCGAACTGACCGAAGCCCTCATCGGGGCCGTTTTCAAGGACAGTAACGTCTCCATAGGGGGTCTTGCATGAGCGGTACGATAGAAGGAAGGGTTAAACGCATATCGGGACCCATCATCCGCGCTGAGGGACTCGGCGGGGCCGGGCTCTTTGACGTGGTGGAAGTGGGGGAGAAACGGATCATCGGAGAGATCGTCCGCCTGGAAAAGACAGAGGCGGTGATCCAGGTTTACGAGGATGACACGGGGCTGCAGATTGGGGCCGCCGCATCCTCCACGGGCCGGCCCCTTTCGGCAAAGCTCGGTCCCGGCCTGATGGGGACCATCTACGATGGCATACAGCGGCCCCTGGAATTCCTCTTCAAACAGAGCGGGGCCTTCATGGACCCCGGCGCACGGGGGGAACCCCTGGACTCAGCAAAACTGTGGAAATTTGTACCCGATCCGGATCTGGCCGCCGGAATCGCCGCGGGCGAAAAAGTTGAAGCCAGGCCGGGGTTGGTTTTGGGCAGCGTAAAAGAGACCGAAAGCATTACCTGTAAAATTATGGTGCCCCCAAACACAAAGGGCGGAACCATCACTTCCCTGACACCGGAGGGTGAACTGAACTGTGACAGTATTGCTGCGAAAACCAGCAGGGGGGAAGAGATCAGCCTGGCCCAGTGGTGGCCGGTTCGTATCCCCCGGCCCGGCGCGGAGCGGCTTTCCCCGGACATGCCCCTGGTAACCGGGGAGCGGGTCATCGACGTATTCTTCCCCCTGTCCAAGGGGGGCACCGCCGCCATCCCCGGGGGCTTCGGTACCGGGAAGACCATGACCCAGCACGCTATCGCCAAATGGTGCGATGCCGACGTGATCATCTACATCGGCTGTGGGGAGCGGGGCAACGAGATGACCGATGTGCTCACCGAGTTCCCCGAGCTCCAGGACCCCCGCACGGGCCGTTCCCTGATGGAGCGGACCATCCTGATTGCCAATACTTCCAATATGCCCGTGGCGGCCCGTGAGGTTTCAATCTACACCGGGGTGACCCTGGCGGAATTCTACCGGGACATGGGCTACCACGTGGCGATCATGGCGGATTCCACCAGCCGCTGGGCCGAGGCCCTGCGGGAACTTTCGGGCCGCATGGAAGAGATGCCCGCCGAAGAAGGGTTCCCCGCCTACCTCCCCACCCGGCTTGCGGAATTCTACGAACGGGCAGGGCGGGTGCGTACCCTTTCCGGTTTTGAGGGATCGGTTTCGATCATCGGGGCAGTGTCCCCTCCGGGGGGCGACTTCTCCGAGCCCGTGACTCAGCACACCAAGCGCTTCATCCGCTGCTTCTGGGCCCTGGACCGGGACCTGGCAAACGCCCGGCATTACCCGGCGATCAGCTGGATTGACAGTTATTCTGAGTACGCCGAAGAGGTAAAGCCCTGGTGGGAAAAGGTGAACCCCCAGTGGGCAACCGCCCGGCAGCAGGCCCTGGATCTCCTGAAACGGGAACAGCGGCTCGCGGAAATCGTGCGCCTCATCGGCCCCGACGCCCTCCCCGACGATCAGCGGCTGGTGCTCATCACGGCCGAGATCATCAAGGACGGTTTCCTCCAGCAGAATTCCTTTGACGATGTTGACATGTACTGCGTTCCCGCCAAACAGGTACGGCTCCTGGAACTGATCATGAATTTTTTTGGACGGGCCCAAACCTGCATCAAACTTGGGGCGCCCCTCACTAAAATTACTTCTCTTCCGATCCGGGAACAGCTTTCCCGGCTCAAGAGTTCCGTCAAGAACGATGAACTGGGGGGCCTTGAAGATTTTGAGGGACAGATGCGGTCCTCCATGGAAGAACTGGAGCGGAGCTACCGCACCAAGGAAGTTTTATGAAGGGAATTGAATACCGGGGCTTAACCCGGATAGAAGGGCCCGTGGTGATCACTGGCCGGAGCCGGAACGTGGGCTTTAACGAAGTGGTGGCGGTCTATGACCGGGAAGAGGGCCGCCGCCTGGGCCGGGTGGTGGACATGAGCGAGGACTGGACCGCCATCCAGATATTCGGCAGCAACACCGGCCTTTCCGCCGACGACGCCCGGGTGGAATTTTTGGGGAAGCCCATGGAACTGCGTGTCGGTCCGGGGCTCCTGGGCCGGATCTTCAACGGCCTGGGTGAACCCATCGACGGCTATGGGGACATCTTCTCCTCCACAAGAGCGGACGTGAACGGCCTTCCCATCAACCCCTACGCCCGCACCTACCCCCGTGACTTTATCCAGACCGGCATCTCCGCCATCGACGGCATGAACACCCTTATCCGCGGACAGAAGCTCCCGATTTTTTCCGGGAACGGCCTGCCCCACAACAAACTTGCCGCCCAGATCGTCCGCCAGGCCAGGATTATTGATGGAGGACTTGCTTTAGGCAAGTCCTCAGAACCCTTCGTGATCGTCTTCTGCGCCATGGGGGTCAAGTACGATGTGGCCCGTTTCTTCCTGGACGACTTTGAACGCACCGGCGTTCTTGCGAATGTGGTAGTATTCCTGTCACTGGCGGACGCCCCCAGCCTGGAACGGCTCGTGGCCCCCCGCTGCGCCTTAACCGCCGCAGAATACCTGGCCTACGAAAAAAACATGCACGTCCTGGTGGTCATGACCGACATGACCAACTACTGCGAAGCCCTGCGGGAAGTTTCTTCGATACGGGGGGAAGTCCCCAGCCGCAAGGGTTACCCCGGCTACCTCTATTCCGATTTGGCAAGCCTCTACGAGCGGGCGGGAAAAATTTCCGGCTCCTCGGGCTCCATCACCCAGATACCGATCCTCACCATGCCCAACGACGACATCAGCCACCCCATCCCGGACCTTTCCGGTTACATCACCGAAGGCCAGATCGTCCTTGACCGGGAGCTCACCCAGCGGGGTGTCTATCCCCCGGTGGCGGGACTCCCCAGCCTTTCCCGGCTCATGAAGGACGGCATCGGTCCCGGCATGACCCGGGAGGATCACAAGGACGTTTCCAGCCAGCTCTTTGCGGCCTATTCCAGGGTCAAGCAGGTCCGCAACCTTGCTTCGATCATCGGGGAAGAGGAACTTTCCGAATCGGACAAACGGTACTTAAAATTCGGCGAAAAGTTTGAGCAGATCTACCTGACCCAGGGCGAATTCGAAAACCGCGACATCGGCCGCACCCTGGACCTGGGCTGGAAAGTGCTCACCGAAATCCCCCGGGACGAACTGCTGCGGATCAGGCAGGAACTGATCGACAAATACCTGAATCCGATTTTGGCGGGGCGGAAGTAAAGAGAGCCGGTTTTGTTTTTATTTTACATGGAAGGGTTTTTTTGTCTCGTTCCCGCGGCAAATTCGGCTATGGATTTTTTTAGCCGTTCCATGTTTTTTTCATTATAATAGGGATCGGAAATTTCAAAGGGGATTTTGCCCTGTCGCAGCGACTGGCGTACAAATATATTGACCGCTGTGGACAGGTTCATTCCGAAGCCATTAAACATAGTTTCGGCCTGTTCTTTAATATCCCGATCCAGTCTGACGGTTACATTGATTGTTTCGGACATAATAATCACCTCATCTTCAATATATCCTTTATTATCGTGCATTTCAAGTAATTTGCACGAAGAAACGGGTGTTGATATAAGGTGTCGGATACTCCTTGTTAAACCCCCCCATAATATTGTAAATTAGACATAAAAGGAGCAAGTTTTGGCCCGTGAATCCATCGCACCCACCAAGAGTAACCTCATCCGGGTTAAGGAACGGCTGACTACGGCCGAGGAGGGCTATGAGCTGCTGGAGCAGAAGCGGGAAATCCTGGTGATGGAGCTGATGCAGAAGGTGGAACAGGTAAAGATGCTGGAACGGGACCTGGACGCCCGGACGGCTACGGCTTACCCGGCGCTCAAGCGGATGCTCATTGTGGTGGGGCGGGAGCGGGCGGACAAGCTTTCCCGGGATATCCAGTACCGGTTCGAGCTCCACGAAAAACGGGTTACCGCCGCGGGGATGACCCTGCCGGGGCTGGAAATCAGGCTGCCCGATGCGGAACTGAAGTACTCTCCGGCGAATTCATTTGCCGAATGTGATGAAACTGTGCTAGAATTCTTCGAGATGCTCAAGATCTGCACCGAATTGGCGGCGCTTAGGACTATTGCCTGGCGTTTGGCGCGGGAAGTGCGCAAGACCCAGCGCCGGGTGAACGCCCTGGAAAAAATGGTCATACCTACCGCCCGGGACACCAAGGTGTATATCGAAGCGGCTCTGGAAGAACGGGACAGGGATTCCTTCTTCACCAGTAAATTATTAAAAAGGAAGGCCGGAAGGGAATGATTAAGCCCCTTATCTCCAACATTGTCGTTGTCATCACCGGTTCAGACGCTTCCATCCTGGCGGCAAAGTATGCCATCGTCATGTCCAAGGCCTACCGGTGCCGGATGACTGCGGTGTACGTGGTGGATACCGCCACCATCAGGCAGCTTACCCTGAGCAAGATTTTCATCCAGGAAGAGAGCCAGGAGTACGAAAAGAGCCTGGAGGCCAATGGGGAACGGTACCTCTCCTTTGTGGAGGAGCTGGCCCATGCCAAGGGGGTCAAGGTAGAGCGGGAAATCCGCCGGGGCGCGGTGTATACCGAAATCCTTACTGTGGCGGATGAAAAAAAGGCGGACCTTATCGTCTTGGGGGGCTGGGAAAAGGACCGGAGCGCCCGGGATATCATCAGCCATGCCCACCGGGAGATCATGGTGGGCGCCAAGTGTTCTGTTCTCTTGGTTAAAGAACCGGCTATCGATCAAATCTACAAGCAAGCTTGACAATCAGCTCCACCGATTGTCAGCTGAAATAGGGGTATACATGAGAATTGCAGTTGTTAGCGCTCCAAGGGAACGGCGGGGCATTCCCGATTATGTGAAGGCCCTGGCGAAGGGTATGGAATCCATGGGGCACCGGGTTGATGTTGTTGACGCCTGGACCGAAGACGGCATGCGCCTTCCCGGCTATGAGTATATCGTTGTTGTGGCGGAGTCGATTTCCTTTTTCTCCGGCAAGATTCCCGAGGCTCTGGGCAAGGTTCTTTCCGCGGGGAGCAGTCTGGGGGGGAAGAAGAGCGCCGCCTTTGTAAAAAAGGGGAGTCTTTTTTTGGGCCGGGCCCTTTCCAATGTGATGAAGGCCATGGAAAAAGAGGGAATGAACATAAACTGGAGCGATATCATCCTGAATGCCCCCCACGCGGAAGCGTTGGGGAAGCGGATCGGGGCTTAAGCATCCTATTTTAACGAGGTAATTTTATGGAAGGAACGATGAAGGGGGCCTACCTCCCCGGAAACAGTACGGTAGTTTTTAAAGATGTCCCGATCCCCAGGCCGGGCCATGGGCAGGTGCTGGTCAGGATGAAGTCCTCCACCATTTGTGGCAGCGATATCCGGGCCATCTACCGGGAGCATGTGGGCAAGGGCCCCGAAGGTTACCAGGGGGTTATCGCCGGCCATGAACCCTGTGGGCAGGTGGTGGAAGAGGGGCCCGGGATCAGGCGCTTCAAGAAAGGTTCCCGGGTTATTGTGTACCATATCTCGGGCTGCGGGGTCTGCCACGACTGCCGCATGGGCTACATGATCTCCTGTTCATCCCCCCTGCGGGCGGCCTACGGCTGGCAGCGGGACGGAGGCATGGCGGAGTACATCCTCTGCGACGAGAAGGACCTGGTGGAGCTCCCCGATTCTTTAAGCTATACCGACGGCGCCCAGGTTGCCTGCGGCTTCGGCACGGTCTACGAGGCGATACAGAAGGTGGGGGTTTCCGGAAACGATTCGGTGCTGGTGGTCGGTCTTGGCCCGGTGGGGCTGGCGGCGGCCATGCTCTGCAGGGCCATGGGGGCCCAGAATATCTACGGTATCGAGATGAACCCCCTCCGCATCGAACTGGCAAAGAAGCTCAACCTGGTGGATCAGGTGTTTGCCCCCGCAGAATCCAATGTGGATGACATAAAAGCCCTTACCGGCGGCAACGGGGTGGAACGGGCCTTTGACGCCTCCGCCAACGACAAGGGTCGGGCCACCGCCATCCGGGCCACCCGGCAGTGGGGCAAGATCGCCTTTGTGGGGGAGGGGGGCACGGTGAACTTTAACCCGAGCCCGGACATTATCCATGCGCAAAAGACGATCTATGGCAGCTGGGTAACCAGTATTTGGCTTATGGAAAACCTGGTGGAAGAACTGGTCCGCTGGAATCTGCACCCCGAACTGCTCGTAACCAACCGCTTTTCCCTGGATAAGGCCGACGAGGCCTATAAGCTCATGGCCGGGGGAAACTGCGGCAAGGTCGCCGTCTGTTTTGATGAAGAGCTGAAATAGTTTTACTGTCCGCCAATAAAAAAGGGGCTGTCCGGAAGAAATCCGGGACAGCCCCTTCGTTTTTTTGAAGGGCAGAACGCCCTTCTGAGATCAATTATAATCAGCGTGCGGCGTCCTGGGCTTTGCGGTCCGCTGAGCCGATGGGGTAGATAAGGTTTGTGCTCTGGCCGAACTTGTCCTTATATATCAGCTTGGAGAGGATGCCGAAGACCACCCCCAGGGCGACCCAGGACAGGAATATGATGCCCTCTTCCTTGGTAAGGGCGGATGCGCTGACCCCGGGGATGTAAAGGATTCCCATGGCAAGGCTGAGGGCAACGGCGAGAAGGCCCACAAGCTTGCCGTTTTTGATCCTGTAGGGGCGTTCCATATCCGGTTCTTTAAAGCGCAGGATGAGGAAGGAGAGGGAAACCAGGAGGTAGGCCACCACAACCCCGGCGCTACCCGCGTCGGTGAGCCACACCATCATTCTGCGGCCGAAGAAGGGGGCTATGCAGGAGATGATGCCGATAAGGATGATCGCGGGACCGGGGGTCTTAAACTTGGGATGCAGCCGGGCGAAGACCTTGGGAACCATGTGGGCTTCGGCCATGGCGTAGATGGCGCGGCTGCCCCCCACGAAGAAGGCGTTCCAGCTGGTAAGGATGCCGGCCATGCCCCCGATGACGAGGATCTTGCCTGCGTGTTCCCAATGGAAGGCCTTGCTCATGGCTTCGGCGGTGGTAAGGCTGGTTGTGGCGGCGGTCAGGTCAGACTTTGACATGACAAAGGATACCGCAAAGATGATCATGATATACCAGACAACGGCCATGAGGATGGACAGCATCATGATAAAGCCTATCTTTTGAGGAGGGATGTTCATCTCTTCGGATGCCTGGGGCAGTACGTCGAAGCCGACAAACATGAAGGGGGTCATCACCGCCACGGAGAGTATGCCGGGGAAACCGTCTTCAAAAAGGGGCTGCATGTTCGACCCTTCGCCGCTTACTACAGAGCTGGCAACAAGGGCGATTCCGGCTACGGCAATAACCACGGTGAGGACCGAATTAAAGACAGCCGCAGTTTTTATCCCCACATAATTGATCACCGTAATGAGGGCCGCCACAATGATAGCCACGATGAGCCACTGGATGCGGATGGCAAAACCGGCGATAGTGTAGAGCACCGGCCCCTGTGCAAAGGCCGGAATGATGTACTGGATAACCGTGGGCAGGGCGCAGGCCTCAAAGGCCACAACCCCCACATAGCCAAGAATGATGGCCCAGGTACAGATGAACGAGGGAAACTTGCCCATGGCGCGCATGGAAAAGACGAACTCCCCGCCGCACTTGGGCATGGCCGGGGTCAGCTCCGCGTAGGTCAGCCCCACGAAGAGTACCATGAGCCCCCCAAGGGCGAAGGCGATCATTGCTCCCAGGGAACCGCCCTGGCCTATCCAGTCTCCGGCCAGGACCACCCAGCCCCAGCCGATCATGGCCCCAAACGCAAGGGCGAACACCTCACCCCGGTTCAGTACCTTTTTAAATCTCGTATTATCTGACATGTCTCACACCATCCTTTTAGAAAATTATTAGAAATGGTACGAAGTACCTTTGGTACATCGTAGCATCCGGTAAGCGGCGCCAAATCTAGGCTTTCACCGCTTCGATAGAGGCCCGCAGAATCTCTACTGCCTTGTCGCAGTCCGCCTCGGTGGCAATGAGGGGCGGGATCATGCGGATAAGGTTTTTGCCGATAAGGGTCACCAGCATCTTGCGGTCAAAGCAGCCGTGCTTTACATCGAGCCCGATGGGATCGATGAACTCCACGCCGACCAGGAACCCCTTGCCGCGCACCTCCTTGATCCGGGGCAGGGTGCGGAGCTTGTTCATGAAATAGGCGCCCACCTTTTCCGCCTTACCCGCAAGGTCATTGTCGATAAGCTCATTCACCTGGGCCAGGGCGGCGGCGCAGGCCACGGAGTTGCCGCCGTAGGTCGTTCCGTGTGACCCCGGGTTAAAGGCCTTGGCAATCTCGCTACTGGTGACAATTGCGCCGATGGGCATACCGCCCCCTATGGCCTTTGCCATGGATAGGATATCCGGCTTGAATCCGTAATGCTCGTAGGCCATGACCTTGCCGGTGCGGCACCAGCCGGTCTGGATTTCGTCCACCAGGAAGAGCAGCTTATTGTCCGCGCAGAGCTTGCGGATACCCTCCACAAATTCCGGTGTGGCGGAATTGACCCCCCCTTCGCCCTGGACCAGTTCCAGCATGATGGCGATGGTATTAGGGGTAATCTGCGCCTTAAAGGCCTCCACATTGTTAAACTCGGCGTAGGAAAAGCCGGGGAGCATGGGGCCGAAGCCGATGTGGCAGGCGCTCTGGGGCTGCCCGGTGGCGGCGAGGGAGCCCATGGTGCGGCCGTGGAAGCTGTTCTTGGCGGTGATGATATGGTACCGTTCCGGTCCGTACTTTTCGATGCCGTATTTCCGCGCCATCTTGATCATGGCCTCGTTGGCCTCGGTGCCGGAGTTCTGATAGAAGATCTTGTCATACCCCAGCAGGGTGCAGACTTTTTCCGCAAGCAGGGCCTGGGGTATGGTATAGGGATAGTTGAAGGTATGGATCACATGGTCCAGCTGTTCCTTTGCCGCGGCCACCACCTTGGGGTTGCGGTTCCCGGTGCTGTTCACCGCGATGCCGCCGTAAAAATCCAGATAGCCCTCTCCCTTTTCATTATAGAGATACATGCCCTCCACACGCTCGCAGATAAAATCGTAGCGCTCATAGGTTTCAATCATGTACTTTTTTACCAAAGCCCTGATCTCGTCCGCGGTTTTACCCGCATCTTTTAATAACATAAAACACTCCTCCTCCTAAAAATTTTTATCTAAGATCATCCGGTTTTGCCGCCGGCGGCGTCATGGACGCTGCCAAAGGTTCTGCCGGATGTATCCTGCTGTAGAAGTATCCCAATACGAATATGAGCAGTGATCCGCCGATAGCCGGAAAAAGCGGATCGATTGCTTTGGACATAAAACCTGCATTGATCAGTATCCTGCAGAGAAGAACCAGCACCGGCGACACCAGCATGGAGATGAACGCAACGCCCCCGGCAATCTTTCCCGGGAAAAACAGCACCGCGCATAATGGCACAAAGGCCACCGCCCCCCGCAGTCCCATGGACATAAAGCTCCAGCCCAGAATGAGGGAGCCCATGTCTCCAAAGGTAAAGACCGCAGCCGTCAACAGTACTACTACTATCACCAGCCGGGATACCAGAAGGGTCCGTTTGTCCCCGGGGTTTTTATTGATAAACTGCTTGTAGATATCCTTTACGAACATGGAGGATATTCCCAGGGAGATTCCCGCCCCGGTGCCCACCAGAGCTACCAGCAATACTGCGAGGATCATCCCCGCCAATACCGGAGGCAGGTTTTCCAGGATGAACAGGGGCATTACCGAGGCGCTTGCCGCTTCGGGCCGGTGAAGCTTCATGTACATGCCCACATAGATGCCCGGGATACCCATGATGGGGATGAGGATGGCGCTGAGGAAAATCCCTATCCGCGAAGAGCGCAGGGATTTGGCCGATATGGCCGCCTGTATATAGGCCTGGGTGGTGAGTACCCCCAGCACCAGGGAGAGCCCCGCGCCGAGATCCACCACGACGCCCCGGGCAAACATGTTAAAATAAATTTCCCCTGGAAGTTTAAATGCGCCGAAGCCGCCCTGAAAAGACACTGCCGCAACAAGACAAATTCCAAGCCCCGCATACATCAGCAGGGTTTTTGCGATACCCACCAGGCCCGCTCCCCACACGCCGCCAAAGACCACATACACCAGCATAAGGGCTATGGTAATAAAGGTAGCCGGGATACGGCCCAGGCTCCCGACAACCGCCACCAGGGCGATCCCCGAAAGCACCTGGGAAACGATGCTGAGAAAGCTCCCCACCGAGGTAAGCGCCGTTGAGGCCACCCCGCATTTTCTGCCGAACTCCCGGGAAAAAACTTCGGGCAGGGTCTGGATGCCGCTCTCGTAGAGGGGCTTGGTGAAGAACAGGGCCAGGACCAGACAGCCAATGCCGCCCCCCAGGGTAAACCACCAGGCGGAAAAGCCGTAGCTAAAGGCGAGCTGGGCCGTGCCTATGGTGGAGGCGCCCCCTACCAGGGTGCCGATGATGGAACCGGTGACAATCCCGGCCCCTGCCTTTTTGCTGCCCCCGGAAAAGTCGTTGGCGGACTTTACCCGCTTGCCGGAATAGAGGCCGATACCCGTGATGAGCAGGAGGATCAATACCGCTCCTATGTAATGAAAAAGAGTCATGGCATTCCTTATTTTTATGGCCCCCTATCTGGTCATCAGGCCCAGGGGATCAACCTTTTCCCGCAATATGCGCAGGACCTCGGGCAACGGCGCTTCCGCCTCTTTCGCATTGGATATATCCAGTTCAATGCCGGTGTTTTCTTTGATATATTCAGGGCTGACCCCGGCGAAATACTCCGACAGGTACATCCGTTTATCCTTGTCGCCAAAGCGGAGTATCCCCAGCTCGGTTATGACCGCCCGGGGACCCTTGTCCGGATCGAGGCCATTTTTCTTGCGGCCATCGGGCCCGTCGATCCAGCCGGGACTGGTGATGTAATCCACCTTTTCCACAAAGCGGCGCTTTTCGTGCTTCATAATAATGAAGGTGTCGCAGTAGGTGGCAATGCCGTTGGCCCCGCCGGAACCGCTGAATCGGGTTTCCGGGTGGAAGTAGTCGCCGATACTGGTGGAGTTGAGGTTGCCGTACACATCGATCTGTGCCCCGCCGAGAAAGCCCGCGGCAAGCTGCCCCCGCCGGGCGGCCAATGTCTGAAATCCGAAATAGCGGTACTGCGGCCAGAGTACCGAAGCCTGGTACGTTACCCGCAGATCGCCCACACTGGTGGGCACTTCCTGGGGGTTTCCCTCAATGACGCCGGTTTCAAACAGGAGATGGGCGTTCGGCGCATGGGTATTTTTGGCCAGCGCCCCGCTGATAAGGGGAAGCCCGGTGCCGACAATATACATCTTGCCATCTTCAACCTGGCGCGAAAGGGAGATGGCCATCATTTCTTTTGGTGTAACATCCATCTTACTTCCCCCCCATGACGAGTTTTTTTGAGCGTTTCATGCCCCGGACATAGCCGTATTCCTTATCCACCTGGAGCGCCAGGAGGCGGGCCGCGCCGATGCCGTCCAGGTACTTGTCGTGATCCGAGTCCATAACGGTGTCTTTGATAAAAGCGTCAAAGGTCTCCTGAGTTTTGGAGATGTCTTCGTACTCCCATAAAGATTTGCTGTCGTAATCGTAGTATCCGTAGCATTGGGAGGGGTGGGCCCCGTAGGGCATGAGTACCACCGCATCAACGCAGAGGCCAGGCAGGGTGTTCTCCCCGGGATGGCGGCGAATCTCCTCGTTGGTGACAAGTTCCTCGCAGGATATGATCGTGCGCCGGGCGGCAATGGCGATATCCGCATCCTGGAAGGGCAGGCCCGCTATGCGGCAGGTACCGTCCGGGCTGGCGGTCTGCACGTGGATGCAGGCCGCATCGATCTCCGGTGTGGGGACCAGGCATAAAGTGTCCCCGCTTTTAAAGGGATTATCCTGTACCACGTACTTCAAAGCCGGCAGCTTGGGATGCTTGGCCCGTTCTTCTTTGGATATGCCCCACTTATTGACCAGATCCGATCCGAGCATGTTTTTGACCGGCATATAGGGCAGCCCCAGGGCCGCCCCATGATAGGCGATGGTGTGCACATCCAGGGAATAATCGTCAAAGAGGATTTCCCCCTTCTCGATGGCGGAGCGGAAACGGCGGCAAACCATGGAGTACCCGGAGTTGGCGATATAACTGACGATCATGGCCTGTATGCAGCCTGCACCGATTAGCATGTCGATATCCCCGCCGGAGGACCCGCCCTCAAGGTACAGGCCCTTCTTCCCCTGGCGGATAATCTCCCGGGCCAGAGCGTAGGGACGCCGGGAGGTGGAGAATCCGCCCATGGTCAAAAGGTCCCCGTCATTCAGGAAGCGGGATACCGCTTCCCGGGCGGTCATAAGCTTCGATTCATTCACCGCCATCCTCCTTTAGTCTCCCCAGATCTCTTCATCGGTGGGAACTTTACGCCCTTTGATCTCGTAGGAGATACGGCTGATGTTGATAAGGTGGTGATACCACAGGTTTTCGCTGATGGAGTTGTTGCCCCAGGACCCGCAGCCCAGGGTAGCGGTGGGGTTGAGCCCGTTGAGCAGGGTGCCGCCCAGGCTGGCCGAACCCTGCTGGTTGACCGCAAAGCGGGAAACGGGGAGTTTTACCCCGGCATATTCAATGTTTTTGTCGGTAAAGGAATGGATCACCACACTGTGGCCCTTGCCCTCGCAGTCAAGATTGGCGGAGGCGATGGCTACGGCGTCCTCCCAGGTCTTGTAAGAGAAGAAGGCCAGTACGGGGCAGAGCTTTTCCCTTGCCAGGGACTCGTTTTTGCCGCATTTGTCCAGTTTGACCAGGAGCATTTTGGTTCCCTCGGGTATGGAAAGACCGGCCAGTTTGGCGATCTTCCCGGGGGAAGCGCCGGCAGCTTCCCTGCTGATGGGCCCCCCGTCGGGGAACACGGCCTGGCGCACTTTGGCAACGTCCTTCTCGTCAGAAATATAATAGGCCCCCAGTTTGGTAAATTCTTTGGCCACCGTGTCCACCAGTTCTTCGGGGCAGATGACGCTCTGCTCGCAGGTGCAGAGGGTGCCGTTGTCATAGCAGCGCCCGGCAAAAATCTTGGGCACCGCATCGGCCAAGTTGGCGTCCCGGTCGATAAGGCACTGCACGTTCCCCGCGCCAACCCCGAAGGCCGGCTTGCCGCTGGAATAGGCGGCCTTGACCATGCCGGGCCCGCCGGTGGATATACAGGCGTCCGCCAGCTTCATCACCAGCCCGGATATCTCCACCGTGGGATCTTCCACAATCTGGACCAGATCAACCGGGGCGCCCAGTTCTTTAAGGGCGCCGCGCATATAGTTCACCGTATCTTTGCCGCAGTTCTTCCCCTTGGGGTGGGGGCTGAACAGGATGGCGTTCCCGCCCTTAAGGGCTATCATGGCGTTATGGGGCAGGGTCATGATGGGGTTGGTTACCGGGGTAATGGCCCCCACCACGCCGATGGGCTTGGCTACTTCGATAATGCCCTCTTCCTCGATACGGCGGATGATCCCCCGGCTCTTGACCCCCTTGAGCTTGTACCAGGTAGCCTTGGGCTTGCCCTTGTTTTTAACCACCTTGTGCTCATAAACGCCCATGCCCGTCTCGTCAACCGCCTTTTGGGCCAGTTCTTCCGCATGGTCGTAGATAACTTTCCCCACCGCGCGGACGCATGCGTCCACCTTTTCCTGGGAATAGGTTTCGAATTCCCGCTGGGCTGTCCGCGCCCTTTCAATAAGTCCCGATACATATTCAGCAGCTTCCATACATAATCCTCCTAAAAATAATTTGAACCTGTATTTTATATCCTTTTAGGTGAAAAAAGATACAAAAATGAAGTTTTTATACACGTGGAAAAGGTCCGTATATTTATACACCGGTGTGCCATAGAAACGGATTCTTCCTGCATAAATATGATTTATTTTAAGGGCAAGTAAAAAGATAGGTCAAGTTTTTTGTGGGATTATTTACTCTTTTTTGTAATAATATTTTGAACAATGGAGAAAAAAGTTACAATAATGTAGGAATCGAATGAATTTGAGCGGTTTTAGACTTTCAGCTTCCGCCGCAGCTGGGCGGTGTTGGGCAAGCCGGGGTCCCGCTGCAGGGCTTCCCGGATAATCGCTTCCGCGGCGGCCTCATCGCCCATACGGAGCAGGGTTTCCGCCATGGAGCGCATCCACCGGGCTTCGTCGCGGGAGGAAAAGCCCAGGTCCAGGAGGGTTTCCAGGCAGTCCACCCAGGTGTCGGCGTCAACCTGGTTTTTTAGCCGCAGCCGGACCATCTCCTTAAAGTAAATTTCGATGTCCTCCATGTGGTGCTTGTAATAGGGCAGCCGCCGTTCCTCCCGGATCAGGTCCGCCAGGAGCATAAAGGCCTCGTACGTACGGTCCCGCTTGTCCAGCTCTTCCGCCAGTACGTAAACGCAGTCCATCCAGTCTTCCCGGTCCAGGTACTGTTCCATCCGGAATTCCAGACCCCCGTTTTTTTCCCAAACCTCGATGGCGGCGTCCTCTTCAAGGTGAAAGAGTTCAAACACCACCAGTTTTGACTGGCTGACGGGGTCATCGGGCCGTTCCCGCAGAAAGGTACGGTAGTCAAAGGAGATTTTTTTGATGAACCGGGAATAGGACTGGTCGTACTCGCAGCGGCGGTCCCGGTCGGAGAGGACCTCGTAGGCGGCAATGAGCTTCCGCATGGCCTCTTCGGCGGCCTTTCCCGCAATGTCGGGGTGCAGCTGCTTGGCCCGTTCCCGAAAAGCTTTTTTGATATCCCTGGTAGAGGCGGTTTGCTTGACCCCCAAAAGGGAGTAATAATCCTGCATTTCTGTTGAATAATCCTGCTGTCATCCTACCCGCCAATCAACAAAAAGGGAAGCGCCGGGCAGGATGGCAGGCCCAAGGGCCTTGGGCCGTAAATTCGCCCTCTTCCCTAAAGGCCGGGAAAATCATAGAATAACAGGACCCCTGCTTCGGAGGTGCGTGCGTGAAAAAATTTTTTATCCCCACGGTTTGCATTTTTGCCTGTTTGGTTGCGTCGGGCTGCGCAAGCTTCGGGAAAAAGGCTCAAAAAAGCAGTTCTCCGGCGGCTGCACCGAAGCCGGTGGAATTTTACTATGAGCAGGGGAATACTTTTTACGATCAGGGCGCTTATTCTGAGGCCCTGGAATCCTATAACGAGGCTATCGTCATCAACCCCAATTATGCGGAGCTCTACAATAACCGGGGTGTTGCGTATGACGAGACGGAAAATTATGACCAGGCCATAGCGGACTATAGCCGGGCCATACAGCTTAAGGCCGATTACGCCCAGGCCTATAATAACCGGGGCAATGCCTATGCCGGCCTGGGGAATTATGACTTGGCCATAGCGGACTATAACCGGGCTATTACCATCAGCCCCAATAACGCCTTTGCGTACAATAACCGGGGCGCTTCCTACCTTAAGATAGGTGAATTTGATCGGGCCATAGCGGACTATACCCGGGCCCTGGCCCTTAATCCCGACTATACCAGCGCCTATTTTAACCGGGGCGCCGCGTACAAGCTGCAGGGCAATTACCAAAAGGCCATGGATGACTGGGATACGGTGCTCAGCCACAACCCCAGCCACGAGCGGGCCCTTGAAAACCGGGAAGCGGCCCGGACACTGTTGCAGGGCAGACGGTGATAAAAACCGGCCCCATAGAGAACCACCGTTCTCGGGAAGAGGGGCTTATGGTCTACCCCGTATACTCCCGCCGGTCCCGGGGGCTTTCGATTGGGATAAACCTTTTCCCCGACCGCAAGGCCTGTTCCTTCGATTGCCCTTACTGCGAAGTGTTCCCCTTCAAAAATGACAGTGCCTTTTCCCTTGAAGTGATGGAAAGCGCCCTGCGGCGTACCCTGGCCGGCCTTGCGCCGGGGGAAACGGTCCGGGACATCTGTTTTTCCGGCAACGGGGAGCCCACCCTGTCCCTTGATTTTATCCCGGCGGCAAAAGCCTGCCTGCGAATCCGGGACGAACTGGTTCCCGCGGCGGACCTGGTGGTGATCAGCAACGGCACGGGGCTTTTGGACAGCGCCGTCTTTGACTTCCTGCGGAACGCCGCCCGGGGCGCGTCCCATCTTAAACTTTGGCTCAAACTGGACGCCGGTACTGAAGCCTGGTATTTGCGGATGGATCGTTCCGCCGTGCCCTTTGGGGATTTAACCGCCAAAATCCGGGAATTTGCCGCCGCCGCCCCCTTTATCATCCAGACCATGATCTGCGCCGTGGACGGCAAATCTCCGCCCCCGGAAGAGGCCGCCGCCTGGGAAGCCCTGCTGCTGGACCTGTTGCCCGGCCTGACCGGGGTGCAGCTTTACGGCAAAGCCCGCCCCGCCCCGGAAGACCCCCTGGCTTCCGTCCTGCCTGCGGCCTTCCTGGAAGAACGGGCCGCCTCTTTACGGGAAAAATTCCGCCTGAAATTTTCCAACCCGCCGGTGGTGGAAGTCTTTCCCTAATCCTGATAGGATAAAAAATATGATTCGGTTAAAAAACGAAAAGCAGATCGCGGGGATTAGGACTTCCTGCAAGCTTTTGGGCGCCATGTACCGGGAGCTTATCCCCCAGGTAAAGCCCGGGGTGGAGACCATCGAACTGGATCGGTGGGTGCAGAACTGGATCAGGAAGGCCGGGGGCAGGCCCGCCTTTTTGGGGGTCGGTTCAAAGAACAATCCCTATCCCGCGGCGATCTGCATATCGATAAACAACGAGGTGATCCACGGGATACCCTCCAAACGGAAGATAAAAAACGGGGACCTGGTGTCCCTGGACTGCGGTATTGATTTAGGGGGATTTATCAGCGACCAGGCGGTGACCGTGGAGGCAGGGAAGGTGAGCGATGAGCTCCACGCCCTCAACATCACCACACAGGAATGTCTGTACAAGGGGATTGCCGCGGCAAAGGCCGGGGACCGGCTGCTTCAGATTAGCCGGGCGGTGCAGGGCCATGCTTTAAGCCGCAGCTACGGCATTGTGCACCAGTTCTGCGGTCACGGGGTGGGGTTTGAGCTCCACGAGGACCCCCAGGTGCCCAACACCCCCCACGGGCCCAATCCCCGGATGAACAAAGGTTTTGTGATCGCCATTGAGCCCATGATCAACCTGGGAACCGGGGATGTGGAGATCCTCGAAGACGGCTGGACCGTGGTAACCGCCGATGACAAGCCTTCCGCGCACTGGGAGCATACCATCGTCATTTTTGGGGATCATACGGAGATCCTCACCGATGCCCTGGATCAGCTCCCCGGCTGCGGCGGCCCCATCCATAGCATCGGCGCCGTATAAGGACCGGCGGCGGCCTGCGTTTTTTTTGCTTTGTAACTATTTGCCTGAATTAGTATTATTAAATTATACAGTACATAATGCCGACGTTCTACATTTTATCAAGAGAGGTTATCTATGGATGTTCTGAAAAAGTTGTCTTCAAAGAATCTGTTTGTGTTTAATCTGGTACTTATCGGGGTGATCTTCGGATTCTCCCTGGCGTTTCTTTCCTTTTCCTGTTCAACCCCCCAGGCGCAGAAGACCGCCCGGGCCCAGGAGAACCCCGTGATCATCCCCGAAGACGCATTGGCGGTGGCGGAGGGGCTCCAGACCGCCTTCCGCTCCGTGGCGGATAAGGTGCTGCCCTCGGTGGTGGAGCTCAAGACCGTTTCCATCCGCAGACAGCAGACCCCCAACTATCCCGGCATCCCCTGGGAATTTTTCTTCGGACCCCGGGACGGGGGGCCTAACGGCCAGGGACAGGAACGGGAATACCGCTCCCAGGGCCTTGGTTCGGGGATCCTTGTCCGCCGGAACAGCGACACCTATTATATCCTGACCAACAACCATGTGGTAGCGGACGCCAACGAGATCATCGTGGCCGCCAATGACGGCAAGGAATACCCTGCGGAACTGGTGGGCAAGGATGAGCGGAAGGACCTGGCCATGGTTTCCATCAAGACCAACGATTCCCTGTCCATCGCCGTGCTGGGCGATTCCGATGCGGTCCGCGTAGGCGACTGGTCCATCGCCGTGGGGAACCCCCTGGGCTTTATGTCCTCGGTTACCATGGGGATCGTCAGCGCCGTGGGAAGGACCGGCGGCCCCGGGGGCAACATCAACGATTTTATCCAGACCGATGCCAGCATCAACCAGGGGAATTCCGGTGGGGCCCTGGTGAATATCCGGGGAGAAGTGATCGGGATCAACACCTGGATTGCCAGTAACAGCTCCGGGGGCGGTTCGGTGGGCCTGGGCTTTGCCATCCCCATCAATAACGCCAAACGTTCAATAGATGATTTTATCAGCACCGGCAGCACCAGTTACGGCTGGCTGGGGGTATCCCTTATCGATCCCGACAAGGACACCCTCCAGGCCCTTAAGATTGAGGGCAAACGGGGCGGCCTGGCCACCCAGGTCTTTATCGGTTCCCCCGCGGAAAAGAGCGGTATCCAGCCTGGGGACTTTATTACCCATGTGGAGGGCAGGGAAATACGGGACATGAACAACCTTACCCGGGTGGTAGGGGAACTGCGGCCCGGGGACCGCGCCAAATTTACGGTGATCCGGGACGGTGCGCCCCAGGACATCCAGGTCCGCATCGAAGCCCGCACCGACGAGGTGGCTGCGGATAACAAGAAGCTCTGGCCCGGGGTCTACCCAATCGCCCTGACCGACACCGTCAGAAGCTCCCTGGAACTGGACAAGAATGCCAAGGGCCTCTACGTCGCCCAGGTGATGGCCGACAGCCCCGCAGACGTAATCGGCCTTAGACGGGGGGACCTGATCACCGGGATCAACGGCGAGAAGGTGCAGGATATGGCCGGATTCTACAAACTCCTGCGGGAAAAGACCACCAAAGAGCTCTGGTTCGACTTTACCCGGGGCGACACCTCCCTGGAGACCCTGAAATTCAAGCGCTAAACAGGGGCGGCAATACGGCCAGTAGAAATTGATGAGATTTTTGGGGAACCCTTGCCGGGGTTCCCCTTTTTTACGCCGATTTGTGCAGGATGCCCCCGCGGAGTCTGTCTTTTTTGACGAAATAAGGTATATTTTTAATAGTGAAGAAGCTGTGCCTGATATTTCTGATTCTTCTCGTGTTTTCGCTGCGGGTGTGGGGGGTTCCTGTTATATGGACTGGTGCATCCTTGGTTGATGCTACTGATTGGAATGATCCTGATAATTGGAATGTTGGTGGAAGTATACCCGGCTCCAGTGACGATGTATTTATAGACAGTTCTGCAAGTGTTCCTCCCATTCTTAGTGCTCCTACTACAATAGATGTTAATTCCCTGACTATTGATACGGGGGGGGTGCTGGATTTAAGTATTTATACCCTTAATGTTACCGGCGGGGATGTAATAAATAATGCAGATATTACTTCCACCACAGGGGGGGGTATTGAGACCACCGGGAATTTTACCAGTACCGGCAGTCTTACCGGCAGTATAAGTATTATAGCTACGGATATTGCTATTTCGGGTAGCAGTACCTTGTCAAGCGCCGATCTAACGAGCAACAATGGAAATATAACATTTACCAATGATGCGGGCGGCGGGAATACGCTGAGTCTTACCGCTGCCGCAACAGGAACCGGTACCATAACCATAACTGAAACACGGGCGCTTAAAATCGACGGTACCGGCGCTGGTCTGAGCGCCGGGGGTGCTGTTATCCTTACTGCCGCAGGTATTACCCAAGTTAAGCCCATATCCGCTCCTTCTGTCGATATCAACAGTACTGCGAATGTTGAACTTGAAACATCCGGTAATGCGATAGGGAGCCTTACTGCAACAGTTACCGGGACCATCAAGGTAGCAAATAATGCGGCCCTGACAATAGCCGGAGCCGGTATTACCGGATCTTCCAACATTGATATTTCCCTTACCGCTACCGCAGGTAACCTGCTTACGGTCAGCGGAGCGGTAAGCTCTGCTTCCGGGAATATCAGCCTTGCTGCAGATGATATAACTATTACAGGAAGTGTCGCAGGCGGAATTGTCAATCTTAAAGCTGATAATTTAACGAATTCAGGAACCGTTACCGGTAGCACGGTTGCTTTGGATGTGTATACACCAGGAAATACAATAAATATTTTGGGTCCCGGTGCTCTTGAATTAGATGCTGCGGTATTCTCCGGAATTAGTACCACTAATTTGATAATAGGTTCCTCTTTTACAGGGAATCTAAATGTGGCTGCTGCCTTCTCACCTGCTGCTACCACCCTGGCGTTAATATCCGGCGCCCTTATCGCCGGCGGCAATAACCTTATCACTGTGCCGAACCTGGCAGTCTCTGCTGCGGGTAATGTTAATATTGCCGTAAGTGTAAGCAATGATATTGCGGTAAGCAGCGGCGGAGATATCACCCTTAATTCTGATGACCCTCTTAATATCGGGACCGTTGCTGCTGTTACCGGCCTGAGCGCTTCCGGTACGGTGACGATAAACACGATAACCGCAGGATCTGCCATAACCCTGGGGGGTAGTACCGCAACGGCCTTGCTGAATAGTGCAGGGCTTGCCCTGATTACCGCGAATACCATGAAAATAGGAGACGGCGCTTCGGGCAACATCATTATCGACGGCAATGTCGCACCGGCAGTAACTACCCTGAACCTTACAACCGGCGGCAGTATTGTTCTCAATACCGGCGTTATCACCGTGCCGAACCTTGAGGTCACCGCCGCTGCGGGGGATGCGGAGATCGGGGTGAATATATCATCCAGCCTTGCGGTCAATACAAGCGGTGATGTGAGCATCCATTCAAGCGGAACCTCCGCAATCAGCATTGCTGCGGTAAGCAGTGGCGGGGATATCAAGCTTGATTCTGCCGGCGGGATACTTACTATCAGCAGTATCAGTGGTATCAGCGGCATGATCGCTGCGGGGCAGATTGAGCTGGATGTAGCCGGTTCGGTAAGCGCAGCGGCGCAGCCAATAAGCTGCGCGGGGCTTCTCCTTTTGGGAAATGGATCTTACGACCTGACCAATCCGGGGAATAACGTAACAACCCTGGCGGGAAATGCCGGGGGGGCAGTAGATTTTGTGAATTCTGGCGCCCTTATCCTGGACACCCTGGTAAATTCCGCCGGGAATGATGTTGACGGTATTGAAGGCGGCGCCGGGGCGCTGGAACTTACCGCAGGGGGAACCGGAATTACCCTGAACAAGGATATGAGCCGTACAGGCGCCATCACCCTGAACAGTCCGGTAACATTAGGGACCGACATTGAAATTTCCAATGCCGGTAATATTATTTTTGGCGGAACGGTAAACGGAACCACCGCCAATACAGAAAATCTGAAAATAAGCGCGGGGGCCGGAACGGTTACCTTTAATGGAATAGCAGGGGGAACAGCTTCCCTTAAGACGCTGGATGTCACCGCCGCGAACACAACTATCACAGAAAATATAATTGCCGGAAGCGGGGATTTGGATATTGATAGCAGTGGTACCCCTGACGGTTTTTCAGTTTTCTTTAGCGGGAATGTGTCTTTTCAAAATTCTTCTTCAACCGGTGTTACTGCGGGTTTGGGTATCCGTTTCGGCGGTGATGTGACAGGAAATTCCCGGCTGGATCTGAGGGCCGGCGGAATTGCGGGAACCGGGATAGTTTCCTTTGGGGGGACCGTAAATATCAACGGGGCAGGGGGGATCCCCGTACGCTCTCTTTTTATTGAGGCCGATGGGATTATTCTGGGTGCTTCCCTTGACGCTACGGGAAATATATTTTTCATGGTTGACGGCAATCTTAACCTGAACTCTGTTACAGCCCCGGTCTTGCAGGTCAGTACCCGGAATCCGCTCCGTGAGATAGTTTACGGCGCTTCAAATCTGGATATCAGCAATACTCTGGAAGACGGAACTTCCATGACCACCGCTATCGCAGATCATGCGTACTATAATTCCACTGCTGCCATCAACGTAACTTCTTTTATTGTGGGAGATACCGCGCATACGGGAAGAATCTATGTAACCGCCGCTTCCCCTGCCTATGCTCTCTCTTTGGAGAACAACGGGGAGATTTTTTTTAACGGGTCTTATGTTTCTTCCCAAGCCCTTGGTATCAGCGGCGGAACAAATGTGAAGGTGATCCTTGCGGGGGGGGCAGTGGGAACACCCCGGGAAATAGATTTGGGGGATGAACACTTAACCATAAGCGCAGACATTGAACTGCGGGGCGCCGGTTCCAATGCAACAGCCGCTAAAATTACCGCCAACGGGGGCATAGCAATCACCGGCGCCATAAATGGAAAGGCTGCGGGTCAGAATAGTATTACCCTTCATGCGGTTAATACTACTACCCCTGCTTTAGGAACCGTAACGGTAGGTGGTGCTGCCCCGGCAACATCCCTGGGGGCGGTCAGGATAGAACACAGCGGATTATTCAAGACCAATGGAGCCATAAGCGCCGGCGGAGGATTTGATCAGGACGGTACCGCAGATGCAAGTGCACAAGTAGAGATAGGCGGTAATATTACTACCATTGGCAATAGCGGAATTGTATTTAATAAGGATATTGAAATTACCGCCCATACGGAACTTAGAACCGGGGATGCGGATGCTGCCGCCAATACCGGGATAATACAGATTCCGGGAGTAACCGGGGCCAATTACAACCTGACCCTGAATGCTGAGGCCGGTGCGGTTACCATAAACGGACAAATCGGCGCAGCCGCAGGCCGCCTGGGCGCAGTACAGATAAACACCACCGGTGCGGTGGATTTGAAAGGTAACATATATACCAATAATCAAATCATTACGGTAGGTGGTAATATATCCCTGAGCGGCGTACCGGACCCCTATATCTTTGACAGCGACGCCAGCGGCGTTGGAACCAGCGGCGGAGATATCAGTCTGGGTACCATAACCGGAGCCGGGAAAAATCTTACCATAAATGCCGGGACCGGGGTCGTCACCCTGAACGGCAGCCTTGGCGCCCCTGCTCTTATAGACAGACTTGGGACCGTACATATTACCGGTGCCGCAGTAACGGTAACGGCTAACGGCGCCATCTATCCCAAAGGCGTCAGCGGTAGTAGTCCGGAACTTGTTATAGCCGGAGACACCTTCAATGCGGGGATCATCTCGCTGTCGCAGGAGATAAAGACACCCCCGGGAACTTTTAATCCCGAAAGTGGTACAATCCTGACCCCGATTGACTTCGCGGCGAATTTTTCCGGGAATTATACCGAAAGCGGTAACGGTGTGTTGGTTGGGGATAACCCTGAAACCTATATTGGTTTTAACGGAAATGTTGTTTTTGCTTCTTCCCAGCCGCCGGGTATTGAGACAACGGGCTGGTTTGTGTTTATGGGCACAGACAAGACGCTCGGCGTAAACGGCGGCAGCGGCAGGGCGATTCCCAATGTGCTGGTATTTCTTTCCGCCAATACGAATAAACTTGAAATGACTTCCGGAACGATCCTCCAACGGGGCGATAAATTTATCATCCGCCAGGGAATTGTTGATCTTGGGCCCGGTTCCTGGTATATGCGGAGTTCGGGATCTTCACCGGTCGCAGGTTTCGAAGGGACCGATGGAAAGCTTCTGCTGGGGGATACCCTTGGCTCCGGTATGGTTCAGTTCAAAAGCAGGGATTTTATTTTGCGGAGCGGCTTTAATTTTGACGCCTCACCGGCGGTTTCAGTCCCGGTGCCGCCGGGGACCGCTCCGAATAATACCATCACTGTCTCGGGAACCCTTGATATAAGCGCCGCCGCTTCCGCGGCTCAGCAGCAATTTGAGAAGATCAAGGTCATTGCGGGGAATTCATCAAATACCGAGATTAAAATTGGTAAAATTAACGGTCTTGCGGTGGAATCCGGCAGCTTCGCGAAGCTTGGATCGAATCTTGTCATTATAAACGATTTGGAGCTATACGGTACCCTTGATGCGGTATCCTTCGACATTACCCTGGGCGGTGACTGGATTCAGACCGAAGCATTTTTCGATGA
This sequence comes from Spirochaetia bacterium, assembly GCA_025997875.1. Taxonomy (GTDB): domain Bacteria; phylum Spirochaetota; class Spirochaetia; order Treponematales; family Breznakiellaceae; genus BNUT01. Next base: position 33,946 of record BNVE01000005.1, on the reverse strand, counting down.
CCTGGCCCATACGGGTACTTTTATTCCCCGTAACAAGACGGTTTATTTTGAAGCAACAGGGGGAGTCATAAAAATTGACGGCGTCCGAACGGAATTTTATAATTTTACCTGTGAAGTTCCCGGAACCACCATTCAGTTTAGAAATTATCCCAACCTTTCCTCTGGTTCCGATCCCCAGCAGGGGCATTATATCTACGGTAAATTAAGAATTGTTGGATCTGGCTCTAGTCTTATTACCCTGACCCGGCTTCTGGCGGCAGACGGAAACCCTGATACTTCCGCTTTACAGGAGAGCGATGCCCAAAATCTGCCTGATAATGCCTGGGTAATGGGTGGCCCGGATGGTTTGAATATTGTCCATGCGAACAAATTCTGGAACCTTTATTACCAGCCTGATGTGGATAATGATCCTGCAGCCATTATGGATATGGAGTTTGTAAAGGTATACTGGAGCTGGGCGCGGGCGCCGTTACCTGAAAAAAATAATGTTACTGTTACCCCCTGGATAGATGCGGCACGCCGGCCTCCAAATGCGGGTTCTATTCCGATTGCGGATTCCTATTACAACATCGGCTGGATAGGCACCTATTTCATTTATAGTTTTACCGAAGACGATAATAAAGATGGCAGGATAGATCGTATCCGTATTCAGGCCTATTCACGAATTGGCGGGCCATCGACTATTAGCTCCACTGATATCAGCTTTACGGTTGAAGGTTATACGGTATTAGGTTATAGCCGTCCCAGTGCTTATTCTCCCTCAACCCTTTCGGAAGCCGATTTTATGCTATACATTGATCTTAAGCAAAACGATTATCCTGACACCGGCGCAACTCCCCGGTGGCATATGGACTACAATAACACTTTGAAAGATAAAATTTCTGGTGGAGGTCCTTTCCAGACCCTCAGTGACTGGATGACCCCCACGGATACGGTCCCCCCGGTGATCGGCTATGCCCTGGCCCTTCCCCGGCAGACCCCTGCCGGATCGGGCGGCGGGGTAAACGAAATCTTTTTCAGAATGAGCGAGGCTGTAAATGTCATTCCCGCAGTTACCAAGATAATGGCCCATGCCGATGATTATGCGGCGGATTTCCCGGTGGAAGCCATAGGGGAGGCCGGCGGGGGCATCATCGAATTCAGGGCGAAGGCGGGCACTCCTTTTGAAATTCCTTACCTCGCCAACGGCGGAAAAAAATTCAACATCCTTCCCGAAGGATCGGCTTCCCCCGGAGAAGTGGTTCAGGATTTGGCCGCCAAAGCGGAGTATCCCCCACGATCGGACAGAAACCTTGGGAAAATGGCTTTCCCGCTTCCCCTGTATCCGGTGGACTATGGAGATTACACTTCCTATGTGACGGAAGCCGGCGGGGGTAAAACTCCGGGTAACCATAATATGCCCGACAGTACCGCTCACCGGGTAACGGATCTGCTCATCTCGGTTCCCCTTCAGGGGAGTGAGGTGCAGCCCTTCGCGGCGTTCCCGATTCTGGCCCGGGATACATCGGTGGACATGAATCCGGATTATCCCAGCAGTATCCGGGAATTCGACGGGACCAGGCGGCTGCGGAATACGGACTTGAACTTCCAGGTCATGATGAATAAAGATATCGCCGCCCCGGGACTGGGCCTGGAAATGATCTACACTGCGGAAAAGAATGTGGGGGAGGAATACAAATCCCGCTCCGAGGATAACGGCATCGAAGGCCTCTGGCTCCCGGGCCCCAGGAATCCCACGGCCTATATTGTTCCCCAGCCTTATCCCCAGGTCTACACCGCGCCGGGCGATCCGGACACCAACAACCGGTTTATCTTCCGCATCCCCCAGGGGAATTTGACCAGCGAGGCGACGATGGAATTCTACTTCCGCTTCCGGGGCGGCTCGCCGGGTATTCCCGAAGATATGATCGTTACCCGGCTGGGCGTCAAGAACAACGAAGCTATTCCCGACAAATGGTGGCAGCTGATAAAGCCCTTCAGCTTCAAGGTGCAGGACATTACCCGGCAGCGCAGCGGGGTGACGATCCTGAACAACGTGATCAACCCCAACCAGGGCGAACAGGTCTTTGTCGATTATATCCTTACCAGGGGCGGCCGGGTTACCATTCAGGTCTTTACCCTGGACGGCAATCTGGTCAAGGTCCTGGAACGGAGCGGCAAAGACGCCGGTGAATACATCGCATCCTGGGACGGCAAGAATAACGGCGGCCGGGTGGTGGCCCGGGGTATGTATTTTATCCGGGTGGTGGCCCCGGATATCGACGAGATCCGCAAAGTTATGGTGGTGAAATAAGTTACAGCCGCCGTACCGCTTTGTAAAGGCTTTCTTTGGTGACAGTGGTCCAGACGGGGCGGCCGTGGGGGCAGCGGGGAACCGGGAGCCGCAGGGCTTCTTCCGCTAGGGCAAGGGCGGCGGTGTCGTCCAGGTAGTCACCGTCCCTTACTGCGGCGTGGCAGGCGAGGGTGGCGGCCCAGCGTTCCGCAATGTTTTCCCCCGCCAGATGCAGATCAAGAATTTCCTTTACCGTTTCTGCGTCCCCAAGTTTCCAGTTTGCCGGCAGGGCGGTGATGCGCCAGAACCCTGCATCGCTTTCTATTACGATGCCGAGCTTTGCCAGATCTTCACTGCGGCCGGCGAGGAAGCGGTCCTCATCGGCGCTTGCGGCGCTAAAGGGTATGGGCACCAGGAGTTCCTGTTTGGGAATGGGCTTTGAAAGGAACGCGTCGTAGAGGATACGCTCATGGGCGGCGTGCTGGTCAATAATAAAAAGTTCATCCCCCGCTTCAACCAGAAGGAACAGCTCAAACAGCCTGCCGATTAAGCGCCTGCCCCCATAGGGGGGGACGGCTTCCGCAACAGTAAAACTGCGGTCCCCCTCTTCCCTTGGATAGGCCGTTTCCCGTCCGGGAAGGAGGGCAAAGTCCGGCCTGTGTTCCAGCAACGCCTCCAATGCAAGGGCTCCCGCGCGGCGATCCAGCGGGTTATTGCCGGATTGATGCACGGTATTGCTGTTTCCCGGGTACGCAGTACTGCTGTTGTCAAAATACGCAGCATTACTATTACCTGAATACCCGGCCTTATCGCGGTAAAGGTTTCCGAAGAAATCGCTGCTTTCACCGGTCCCGGTAGTATTACTGTTTTTATCCTGGCCGATCCCGTCCTGGCGGGCCCCGTCTTGACGGGCAAATTCCCGCAGTATTTGTGTTATCACATGATGGATGGCGCCGGGATCGGCAAAACGGACCTCCCGTTTGGCAGGGTGGATATTGAAATCCGCCAGGGCAGGATCGATTTCCACATAGACCGCCCCCACCGGATGGGTCCCGTTGGGGAACCAGCCCTGGACCCCGTATTCCATGGCCTGAACAAGGGCATAGTCCTGAATCCGCCGGTGGTTGGCAAAAACGTACTGCTGCCGCCGGTCGTTCCGGTAGAGTTCCGGCCCGCCGATGACCACCGTCACCGAAAAGCCCGGGCCCGCCGCGTGGATCTCGTGGAGAAAGCCGCCTTCCATGGAATCCATGAGGCATTGGGTAAACCGTTCTTTCAGGCTGTTAACTGCGGGGAGCCAGGTTTTGAGTTTGCCGTCCTGGGTAAAGCGGAAGCTCCGTTCCGGAAAGGCCAGGGCCTTGTCGATAAGGGCCTGCCGGCACAGTCCCGCTTCGGTTCCCTCCCGTTTCAGAAAACGCTTCCGCGCAGGAATGGTATCAAAAAGGCCCAGGGCGCGGACACTGGTTCCCCGGTTCCGCCGGGCCTGTTCAATCCGCTGCGGGTTCCTTTCACCGGGGCCTACATCAAGCTTCCAGGCTTCCCGGCCGTCGATACTGGTGAGAATTTCGAGCCGGGCAACCGCCGCCGCCGCCGCCAGGGCCTCCCCCCGGAAGCCCAGGGTTTCCGAGGACGCAAGATCATCCAGTGAACGGATCTTGCTGGTGGCGTGGGTGAGAACGCAGAGTTCCAGATCGTCCTTTTCCATTCCCCCGCCGTCGTCGATCACCTCGGTCCGGCGGCCCCCCCCTTCTTCGATGAGAACCTCAATCTGCTCACCCCCGGCGTCGATGGCGTTATCCAGGAATTCCCGCACCAATGCCGCGGGGCGGTCGATCACTTCCCCGGCGGCGATCTTCCGGGCCTCCTCCGGGGGGAGCAATTGTATCCTTTGGCTACACCGTATCCGCCGGTCCGCCACGATGTTTGGGACAGTATCTGCCACGGCTAGTCCTCTTCGTCAAAGAGGCTGAGCTCGGGCTTATCCTCAACCGGCGCCTCAGTGCTGTTCATCAATACCTCGATCCGGCTTTCCACCTTTTCAAGGTCCTTCTCTAAAGTACGGGCCAGTTTGATCCCTTCCTCAAAGGCCTTCAACGCCTCGTCCAGGGGGATGTCGGTCTTGCGTATCTTTTCCCCCAGATTTTCCAGCCGTTCCAGCCGCTCCTCAAAATTCTTCATGCCCTTTTCTGTCGTTTTCACTTTTCCCCCATCGCCGCTGACAAAGAAGAATTTACCACAGAGGACACAGAGGGGAAAGAGGAGAACACAGAGGAAGATAAGGAAGGCCCGATTTACAAATTTTTTCTTAATTCCTCTGTGTTCTCTGTGGTTCTTCTCCGTGTCCTCTGTGGTTATTCTTCCTTTTCCTTAACTACCGCCGTAATCATCCCTTCCAGGGGCCGGATGCTGAGCTGGTCACCGGTTTTGACCTCCGCGGCGCGGCGTACTATTTTGCCGGTCCGCTGGTTCACCGTTACGGAAAAGCCCCGTTCCAGCACCGCCAGGGGGCTGCCCGCTTCAAGGACCGAACGGGCCAGTTCCAGGCGGCGGCGCAGTTCCGCTGCTTTTTCGGAAAAGTTTTCCAGCAGCGCCTCCTTGGCATCGTCAAAACGGAGCAGCCGGGGCTGGAGTATGCTGCGGAACCGGTATTCCAGGTCCTCCAGGCTAAAGGGCTTTGCCAAAAGCCGGGCCCGCTCTATTTTCCCCTTCATGCTTCGCCCCATCTCCTCACTTAAATCCCGGATCATTTCCAGCACCGCTTCCCGGTTTTCGCTGACCAGTTCCGCCGCCGCCGACGGGGTAGGGGCCCGCAGGTCCGCCGCAAAGTCGCTCAGAGCCCAGTCGATTTCGTGCCCCACGGCGCTTACCACGGGAATAACAGAGGCCGCCACCGCCCGGACCACCACTTCCTCGGAAAAAGGCAGCAGGTCCTCCAGGGAACCGCCCCCCCGGCCCACGATGAGCACATCCGCCAGCTGCCAGGCATTGGCCTGCCCGATCCGGCGGGCTATCTGGGCGGCGGCTTCGTTCCCCTGCACCAGGGCGGGGAGGATGATCACCCGCACCCCCCCGGCGCGGCGGTGCAGAATGTTCAGGATGTCCCGCACCGCCGCCCCGGTGGGGGAGCTCACCACCCCAATAGTTTCCGGGAACCGGGGGATGGGCCGCTTGCGGTCCTCGTCAAAGAGCCCCTCGGCGGCAAGCGCGCGCTTCCGCTTTTCCAGCATGGCCAGGATATCCCCGGCCCCGGCTAACTCCATCTCCTCGCAGATTATCTGGTAGTTCCCCCGCTGGGCATAGACCGAAATGTTCCCCTTAACCCGCAGGAGCATACCATCCCTGGGCTCAAAATTGAGGAACCGGCTCCGGTTCTTGAACATCACCGCGGAAAGCACCGCCCCGCTGTCCTTGAGGGTAAAATAGAGGTGCCCCGCGCTTGAAGGCCGGTAGTTGGAAAGCTCCCCCTCCACGATCACCTCGGGAAAACTCCCCTCCAGGGTTCGGCGTATCAGATCCGTAAGTTCGCTGACGGTAAGCTTCGGTGTTTCCATAAGAATGAGTATATCAATGAGCAGGGGAGAATGAGTAGGGCGTTATATGTTTTTCCGGTTTTTTATCCATTGTATAAATTCAAGAACGAACTTTTGTTTTTGAACGTCCAGTTGTTCGACAAGGCGGGCAATGGCACGGGCTTCGGCGCTTAGCCGCAAACCGGTATCTGTCTCTTTACCGTCTTCGCCCATAACAAGATACTCCACCGATACCCCCAAAACACGGGCAATTTTAACCGCCGCCTCGACCGACGGCAGCTGCTCCCGTGTGTTTAAATAGTTGCTGATGCTGAACCTGCTTACCCCTGACAAGGCGGCAAGCTCCTTGATCAGGATGCCCTGGTAGGCCAGTTCAGACTTTAGATTCTCCCTGAACCCCATTATTTTTTAATAATAAGCTAAAAATCACATAAAAATTGTTGACATGAATCCAATAGTATGATTAAAATACCATAGATGTGAATAACTATTCACATCAAATAAAGCTGAATAGGACTTTAGGCTTTATTTGATAATATTGAATGTGTCATAATGACACAGATAAGGTTTGAAGCCCCGGTTTTTTTGTCCCCACGGGCAGGGAAAGCGGTGAAAATGTATTTCGCGCTGTCTGGGCAGCGAGGAAGAAACCACTGTCGATAAAGGTGGTTCATACACGTTAAGGAGGCTTTTATGAAAAAGCTGCAATTTAAAGGAATATTGGCCGTAACATTCGTGCTGGTATTAGGTTTGATGTTTGCCGGGTGCTCCAATGGGGGAGGGGACTTTACCCCGACCGTATTGGACGGGGAGTGGCACGGTACTAGCGAGTATACCATTGGTTCCAATTCAAAGTATGAAACGGCTGTCTTTTTTCAAAGTAAGGGATTTACAGTTACTAGAGTTTCTATTGTAAACAACAATTTTGTGGAGGAATTCCATAATGGATCGTTTGTTGTATCGGGAGGAGGCACCAGTGGCAGCGTAACCTTCACCCAGGATGATGGATTTACGTGGTCTTCAAGTTATTCGTTTAGCGGCTCTAACCTTAACTTAAATACCGGCGTTATCTCTAAATACCCTAATAATGTTGTCCTTAAAGATGGTGTTCTTCAAGGAACTAAACCGGCTCTTTCCAACAGTATACAACTTATTAAGAAGTAAACTCTTTCCATAATCGGGCGAAGCGGGGTTTAGGTCCTGCTTTACCTGAAAACCTTTTACATCTTTGAGCGGGAGCGCGTCCCCTGCCTGTTTTAACTGCCGGGCAGGGGGCTTTTTTAACCACGGACCTCACGGACTTTTGCTTTCCTATCTTTTTCTTTTGTCTCTGTGGTCCGTGGTTACAGACAGAGGAAAATCATGGGTTCCAACCCGGAAAAGTTACGGAAAATTCTTTCAGCCAATATCAAGGACCGGCGGCGGGCTCTGGGCATATCCCAGGAAAAGCTGGCCATGGCTGCGGAACTTTCTTCCCAAACCATCAATGACATCGAAGGCTGCCGAATGTGGGTAAGCGATAAGTCCATGGTTAAACTGGCCGGAGCCCTCAAGGTGGAAGCCTACCAACTCCTGGCTCCGGCCATTAAACTGGAAGAGGATCAGGCCGGGCAATATTCCCTAAGGATTAATGACCAATGCCGCATTTCTTTCAAAATTGAGTATGACAATGCCCCGTGAGGCCGGTTAACGGCATTTATTTGTCTGCGGTTTTTGTTTTAAGGGATAATTTTTCTTCAATCTGTTCTGCGGTGTATCCCTGCTTTACCAGTTCCAGAACCTTGATTTGGCCCTCTTCCCGTGCCTCTTCCTGCCAGACTTCTTTTGCATCGTCCCAATTCCATTCGGTTAAGAGCATATTTACAACCTCCGAGGCGTTTGCCTCTAAAATTTCTTTCATGATATCCTGTTTGATGCAGTAGTTTATGGTCATTTTCATGGCAGTTTCTTTGTCAGGGGCGGTTTTTTCGAACTCGCGGGCCTTGGCAACAAAGGCACTGTACCAAAACAGTCGTTGGCAGCCCCGAGCCATGGCCTCGTTACGGCCTTCATTTATGTTATATACCCTGACTGTTAATTCCAGTACCGGGGGACTATCTTTAATCAGCCCCAGGGATGCGGGGTCTTCAAAAGAATCCGAAAGCTTAAGGATGCCTTCATCGGGGTATGGGTCCCTGCCGTTATAGAGAACGATAAATTCGGGTTGGGGTATGAGGAGCTTTTTTACGCTGTATATTTTTTTGCTGCCGATAATTTTTTCGTATATCCGTGCAACATACATGAGCAGCCGGAGGGCCATATTGGGGTTGATGGTGGACTGGTGTTCAATGAGCACGACCAATTTACCGGCAATCTCAAAGGATATATCGTTCATCCGGTCCATAAAGAGCACATCTTCCAGGGTATTGATGGTGATGGGAAGGGCCGGGTCCACCGGGATGCCTTCGATGGCGCTGTACAGTTCCCGCAGGGTGTCGGGATCACTAAAAAGCCAGGAAAACAGGCTGTCCTTGTACTTGATATTTACACCCATACATACACCTTAGCTCAAAATATCCAAAAAATCAATGTACACGATGAAAGTACCAGAGGGATGGATCCTATGATCCTGCGCGTTGACAGGGGATCGGCATAAAGACAATACTGAAGGTAATGAAGAAATCCTGGTGTATGGCGGTGCTTTGCCTTCTCTGTCTTTGCGGGGTCAATTCTGTCTTCGCCGCCCCGCGAAAAATCACCATCAAACTGGCGTCCCTGGTTCCCGAAAACACCCCCTGGGGCGCGGCGCTGAACCGGATGGCGGCGGAATGGGCGGCGCTTACCAACGGCGAAGTGGAATTGAAGATATACCATAACGGCATTGCGGGGAGCGAATCCGATGTGCTTCGCAAGCTTAAGATGAACCAAATCCAGGCGGCCATGCTCAGTACCCTGGGGCTCAATACCATCACCCCGGGAATTATGACGGTGAGCGCCCCCTTTCTTATCAGGGATAACGCGGAACTGGATCTGGTATTGAATGAATTGAAGCCGGAACTGGAACAGCAGATAGGCGAAAAGGGTTTTTATACCCTGGCCTGGTCAAAGGTAGGCTGGGTCAGGTTTTTCTCCAAAGCGCCGATTTTTGTTCCCGATGACCTGAAACGGCAGAAACTGGGGACCGACGAAAATGAACCGGGTCTTATGGATGCCTTCAAGGCCATGGGCTATCAGATGGTCCCGATCAACATAAACCAGGTCCTGGTTTACCTGAACGGCGGAATGATAGACGCGGTGTACCAGAGCCCGGTGGTTGCGGGGGGGCTGCAGGTTTTCGGGGTGGCAAAGAACATGGCCAGTATCAACATAGCGCCCTTTATGGGGGCCATCCTTATGAACGGGGCCGCCTGGCGGTCTATCCCGGAAAAGTACAAGCCGGACCTGATCCGGAGCGCCCGGAAACTGGAGGGCGGCCTGGATACTTCCGTTCAGGCCCTGGAGGCGGATCTTATCGGGACCATGCGCCAGTACGGCCTGATAATCAACCAGCTCACCCCCGCCCAGGAACAGCTCTGGTTTGATGATGCAAAACGGGTTGTCCCTTCCCTGATGGGGACCCCCCTTAACCAGGCAATGTATGCAAGGATCGAGGCCCTTCTCCAGACTCACCGGGCGGGTCGGTGATGCGGGAAAAAGCCTCTCTCCTTTGGACCATCGAACAGGCCCTCTGTTATTTTTCCCTGGCCTGCCTTGTCTTTTTGCCCGCTGCGGAAACCATTATGCGGGTGTTTTTTCATTCCCGGGTTCCTTCTTCTCCCGCCCTTATTGCCCACCTGCTCCTGGTTCTGGGGCTCCTTTCCGGCATGAGTACCACGAAAAACGGGGATCATCTTTCCATAGGATTGGTCCATTATTTTCATAATGAAAAAGTGAAAGGCCGCATCGCCCTTGCTACGGGCCTTTTGTCTGTGTTCATCGTTACGATTTTTGCCTGGTGTTCCGCTTCGTTCATCAAGATAGGCCTTTCCCCCGCCCGGCTCATCGGGTTTATCCCGGACCAGGTATTTGCCCTGGTAATGCCCATTGGTTATGGGGTGATGGTTTTCCGCTTTGCCCGGCTGATCCCCCTGCGCGGCCCGGCCCGGCTGCTCCCGGTTTTGGCGGTTCTCCTGGGGACCCTTTGTTCCCTGCCGGTGATTTTCAAGCTTCTTTGGGGCTTCGATCTTCCGGATGTTGCCTACACCATAAACGACGGCTTTGCGAACCTGGCCTTTCTGCTGCGGGCGCCGGCATTCATCCTGCTGATCCTTGCGGCATTTGCGGGGACCCCCCTGTTTGTGGTCATCGGCGGCCTGGCGCTGGTCCTGATCCAGGGCTCCTGGGGGGAAATCGACGTTATTTCAAACCAGGTGTACACCGCCCTGACGGCGAACAACATGGTTGCCATCCCCCTCTTTACCCTGGCGGGGTTCATCCTTTCGGAAAGCCGGGCGGGGGAGCGGCTGGTGCATACCTTTCAAAGCCTCTTTGGCTGGCTCCCCGGGGGCCTGATTATCGCCACGGTGATCATCTGCGCCTTCTTTACCTCCTTTACCGGCGCTTCCGGGGTAACGATCCTTGCCCTGGGGGGCATTCTCTACACGGTACTTTCCCCTTCCCCGCCGGAGAAGCCCGGGTATTCCCGGCAATTTTCCATCGGCCTCTTAACCGCCTCGGGCAGTATCGGCCTCCTCTTTCCCCCGAGCCTTGCCATATTCCTGGTGGGGGCCACCACCCAAACCAACACGATCCACCTCTTTTTGGGGGGCCTGATCCCCGGCCTGATCCTGGTGCTGGGTACGGTTATTTTTGGGATTGTCATTTCGGTTAAAACAAAAATTCCCCTTGAGCCCTTCAGTTTGAAGAAGGCGGGCCAGGGGCTGAAAAATTCACTCCTGGAAATACTGCTGCCCTTTCTGCTCATCGCCGGCTACTTTTCCGGTATCCTGTCCCTGGTGGAGGTCGGCGCGGCTGCGGTGATCTATATCTTTGTGGCGGAGGTCTTTGTGTACCGGGATATCAGGCCCGCCGCCCTGGTCCGGGTTTTCAAGAAAGCCATTCCCATCATCGGCGGCATCCTCTCGATCCTTGCCCTGTCCCAGGCCCTGTCCTATTACATCGTAGATACCCAGGCGCCCTACCATTTTGCCCAATGGATAGAAGGGGCTATTTCCTCAAAGTACCTTTTCCTGCTGATCCTCAACTTTGCCTTATTGATAGTGGGCTGTCTGGTGGATATCTTTTCCGCCATACTGATTGTCCTGCCCCTGATCATGCCCCTGGGGGAGGTCTACGGCATTGATCCGGTCCATTTGGGGATCATCTTTCTGATCAACATGGAAGCGGGCTTTATTACCCCGCCGGTGGGGCTCAACCTGTTCCTTGCCAGCTACCGTTTTAAAAAACCTTTTCTGGAAACTGCCCGGTATGTGTTGCCCTTCCTGATCATACAGCTGGCGGTGGTCTTTATCGTAACCTATATTCCCGTCCTTACCACATATCTTACCAGGTTTTACAATTAAGGAGCGTCCGATGAAACCTAAACCAGACCAGGGTCCCTATGTTCCGCAGCTGGGGATTAAATACCCCGCAGAGCCGGATCATCACATGGAACTGAAACCTAAAATATACGATACCGTTTTTGACGACCATTACCCCTATCTTGATAAAACACTCAAGTTTAAGCTTTGGAGCGGTTTTATCTACTTTTCAATCTGGACACTGGTCTTTTTAGTCTGCCCGATTCGCTACGGCCTGCGGATCGAAGGTCGAAGCATCCTGAAAAAGCACCGGAAGCTCTTCGAAAACGGGGCAATGACCGCAGCGAACCATGTGATGCGCTGGGATTTTCTCGCTGTGCTCCAGGCGGTCCGATACCGGCGGCTCTATTTCCCTGCGTTAGCCTCTAACATCAACACCGCCGACCGGGGTGTCATCCGTGCGGTGGGGGGCATTCCGGTCCCCCTGGCTATTCATGCGATGAAAAATTTCAACCTGGCCTTTGATGAACTCCACCGGCAAAAGAAATGGTTCCACGCCTTTCCCGAGGCCAGCAGCTGGGACTTCTATCAGCCGATCCGCCCCTTCAAGAAGGGGGTGTTCACCATGGCCTGGACATACAATCTTCCCATTATCCCCCTGGCCTTTTCCTACCGCCCCCCCACCGGCATCTACCGTCTGTTCAAAAAGGGCTACCCCCTGATCACCCTGCGTATCGGGGAGCCCCTCCTGCCGGACCAGAGCCTGCCCCGCAAAGAAGCGGTAAACCTGCTGCGCGAACAATGCCATAAGCGCATCATCGAGCTGGCCGGCATCCGGGAAGGGGAGAATCCCTGGCCCTGCGAAGGGGACTGATACAGAAACCTCATTCCTCATTATTAATCGTCCGATACTTTAAAAGTATGAATGCCCTTGCAGTTTTATACGGAGGCCGCCTCTTTCCCAGCGCCTTCGAGAAGGTTTTTGAGGGGAAAAGCGCCCTGGATCTTGCCCTGGAACGGGTCCGGCGTTTCCCCGGCGTGGGAAAAGTGGTCCTTTTAGGCGCGGAGGGGACGGCCTATCCCGGGTTTCCCCCGGATACGGAACTGGTTTCCCGGCCAAACTGGACCCGCAAGGGCCTTCTGGAAACCCTGTCCGCCCTGTCCGTAGGGTTTGACCTTAGCTATTTTGCCTGGGCGGACTGCCCCTTCCCGGATCCGGCCCTTGCCGCCGCCATTGCGGAACGGCACCTGAAATATGCCGCGGAGTACTCCTATGCCGACGGCTGGCCCTACGGCTTTGCCCCGGAACTGCTCTCCCCGGGCACCGCTGGCATCCTCGCCAAAATCGCCGGGGAGGATGACAGCCCGGTGGAACGGGACAGCCTCTTCGCGGTGCTCCAAAAGGACATCAACGCCTTTGACATCGAAACTGAAATTTCCAATATCGACCTCCGCAGCCACCGTTTAAGCCTCAGCGCCGATTCAAAGCGGAACATCCTCCTGCTGACCCGCTTTGCCGAGGCCGCCAGGGCCAGGGGCAGCGCCCCGGACAAGGCTTCGCCCGTACCGGCTGCGGCGGATGCCGCCGATATCATCGCCTCCGGGCCGGAAATATTGCGGACCCTGCCCAATTTTTACCCCATCCAGGTATCCGGGACCTGTCCCCAGTCCTGCGCCATCTGTCCCTATTCCCCTTTTGCCGGCGGCGGTTTCCTGGAACTTCCCCAATTTGAAGCCCTACTGGACAAGATTATCGCCTTTTCGGGGGATGCGGTGATCGACCTTTCCCTTTGGGGGGAGATCAGCCTCCATCCCCAAGGGCTGGAACTGGTCAAACTGGTCCTGGACAGGCCGGAACTGTCGCTTATCATCGAAACCTCCGGGGTGGGTTGGAAAAGCAATGACCTTGAGGCCATCGCCAGCCTTGCCGCCAGGGCCGATTCAGCTGCCGGACGCCGCAGTACCCTGCCGGCCCTGTCCTGGATCGTGTCCCTGGACAGCGCCGATCCCCGGCGTTACCAGGAAATCCGGGGGCCGGGCTTTGCGGAGGCGGTGGATTGCGCCAAAGCGCTCCTTGCCCTTTTCCCCAAAGACGCCTATGTGCAGGCGGTGCGGATGGCGGGGGCGGAGGACGATATCGAACAGTTTTACCGGTTCTGGAAAGAGTCTGCCCCAAATGGGGCGGCCAATATCATCATCCAGAAATACGATGATTTTTGCGGGGCCCTGCCCAAAAAGCAGGCATCGGACCTTTCTCCGGTGCAGCGCCGGCCCTGCTGGCACCTCATGCGGGATATGCCGATCCTGCTGGACGGTACGGTTCCCCTCTGCCGGGAAGACCTGTCGGCATTGAAGGGCGCAGACGGGGAAAAGCGAATTTTGGGGAATGCATTTACCGATCCCCTGGAAACCATTTGGGGACGGGGGGCCCAATTTTATGAAGGACATTGTCTCAGGAAATATGAAGGTTCCTGCGCGGAGTGCGATGAATACTATACCTACAATTTTTAACCCCCCCATACCTTCCTACACGGCGGTGGGGGGCAATGAACGGTTCGCCTCCACCGGGCTTTCGGCGGTGCTCCTTAACCGGGGGGGCCGCTACCCCCGGCGTACCCTCTTTCAGGAACTGGAAAAAATTGGTTTTGACTATGTTATTTCTATAGAAGGCGCCCGTGAGCACTACGATGTGGAGGAACTTTCGCTTCGTTTCCCCTTTGTGCGGTTCATCCTCCTTTCCGAAGAGATCAGCCCCGGTGAACAGATCAACCTGGCGGTGTCCGAACTGTCCGGCCCCCTCTTTTTTGTGCTTTGGAACGATCTCAGGATCATGGCCGGCGGCGGGGCTTCCCGGATGGCGGAACGGCTCTACCTGAACCAGGGAAACGGCGGCGCCTTCAAGCGGCTCTGTACGGTCCCGATGATACAGAATATCCGCTGCGAAACCCTTCCCACCCTGACCGCCCCGGCGGTGGACCGGCATACCGTTAAAACCCTGTCCTTTCCCCCCCTCAAGGAGGGGCTTCCCAGTCTCTACCCCTTTGACGGGGTGGGCATCTACGACCGGGATCGCTTTATCCGCCTGGGCGGTTTCGACGGTACCCTGAAAAATCCCCATTGGCAGCTCATGGATTTTGGTTTCCGCTCCTGCCTTTGGGGGGAAGAGATCAGCGTTACCCAGATGGTCAAACTTTCCTACGATGGCGAAGTGCCCGCCACGGACAACACCCCCGAGGCAAGCTACCGCCGTTTCTACCTGAAAAACCTGGCCCCGGTCTTCCGGGGCGATTACGCCCATCTGCCCCTGCGCCGCTTCCCCGCTTACTTCATCCAGTCCGGAGGGGACCCCTTCAGCGCCTGGGAAGAATTTTCCTCCGCCCGCCGCTGGGTTAAAACCAACCGCTACCGCTTCCGGAACGACGCCCGGGCCGTCACCGACCTCTGGGAGGATATTGAAAGCTCCCCCGGCAGTGATGCCCCCAGGAGCGACGGTTCCCCAAAGGGTGATGGCGTCCATAAGGACGCCCCATGACCGCGGTGATAGTCCAGGCCCGGCTCGATTCAAGCCGGCTCTCCGGTAAAAGCCTTCTGCCCCTGGAGGGACGCCCCCTGATCTTCCGGGCCATGGAGGCCCTGAAAGCCGTACATGCAGACCTCTACGTCCTTGCATCCCCGGAGGACTGCGCCGATTCTTTTGCGCCCCTGGCGGAAGAGGCCGGCTTTGCCTTTTGCGCCGGCCCCAAGGATGATGTTCTGGGCCGTTATTGCCTTGCCATCCGCCGTTTCAGTATCGACCGGGTGATCCGGGCCACCGGGGACAACCCCTTCGTCTTTGCCGACGCCGCCGACGCCATCAACGACGAAGCCCTGGTCCTCAACGCCGCCTATGCCGGCTACAGCGGCCTGCCCTACGGCGCCGGGGTGGAAGCGGTGGCCGCCTGGGCCCTCCTCAAGGCCGAAGAAGAGGCAAGCGCCGCCTATGAGCGGGAGCACGTCTGCCCCTACCTCTACAATCACCCGGAACTGTTCACCCTGCACCGTCCCCTGGCCCCCCTCTACTGGCAGGGCCCGTCCCTGCGGGTGACCGTGGACACCGCCGAAGATTATCAGCGGGCCGCCGCCCTCTACGCCGAACTTTCCCGCCAAACAGAGGACCGCCTGGAGGAAATGCCCCTGGCAAAGACCCGGGGGCTTGTGGAAACCCGGTACCATGGGGAAACCATCATCAAGGCCTGTAAGGAAATAGAAAGCTCATGAGCCGCCCTGCCATCCTGGTGGTGCCCTGCGTTGAAAAGGGCAGGGGAGGGGGCCATCTGGTCCGATCTGCCGCCCTGATCCGGGACCTGCGTTCCCGCAGCCGGGAAGCCTTCCTCTATGTCCCCGATTCCATCCTGCCCGGCGTTGCCGGCGGCGTCCCCCACTTAAGCCCCTTTCTGGAAGACCTTGACCCCCGGTGGTTCATTTCCGGCCGGGAAGCCGTTGCGGAAAAACACTGGGCCTTTATCGTCTTGGACCGTTTCCGGACCCCCGCCGAAGAGTACCGCTTCTGGGCCTCCCTGGCCCCCCTTATCGGCATTGACGAAGGGGGCCTCTGCCGGAATGACTTTGACTTCCTCATCGACCTGCTCCCCGGCCCATCGGATCAGTCAAGGCCGAATATCCTGGCCCCGGCGCTGCTCCCCCTGCCGAAAAACCGCCGTTCCCATTTCTGGGAAGCCGACTTCCTGCAAAATTCCCTTGCCCAAAGTGCCGCCCCCCGGGCAGCTGCGGGGCCGGAGGCCGCAGAGCCCTCTGAGGCGCAGCCGCTTAAAGAACCGCAGCTTGAAGGGCAGCCCAGGGTCCTTATCAGCTTCGGCGCCGAGGACCCCGCCGGGCTCGGCAAAAGGTGCCGGGTACTGCTTTCCGGCCGGCCCCTGGAACTTACCTTTTTGGACCCCGCCCAAGGCCAGAGCATCCCCAATTTAAGGGAACACCTTGCCGAATATGATCTGATTATCACCCATTTTGGGCTTACCGCCTTCGAGGCCGTCTATGCGGGGGTCCCGGTCCTCCTGGTTTCCCCCGGGGCCTACCACGAAAAATTGGCCAAGACCGCTGGTTTCATCTCCGCCGGTATCGGCAAACGGGGCTGCCGCAGGGTCCGCCGGCTCCTTTCCGACCGGGCCTTCCCCGAAAAGCTCCGGGAAAGCTGCCGCAGGATCGCGGAAAAATACGGCTTTTTCAAGGCCCTGGGACAAAACCTTGCGGGCCTTCTGGAAGAGGCCGATCCCATGGTAAGCCGCACCGGGAACAGCCCGGAAGAAACCGATCCCAGGCTGAGCCATGCCGGGAACAGCCTGGAAACCGGCGCCGGCATCCCGGTATGCCCGGCCTGCGGCGCAGGGGCCGCCGCCGGGCCCCACCGGACCCTGGCCCGTTTTCCCGACCGGAGTTACCGCCGCTGTCCCCGCTGCGGCATGGTCTATATGAACCGGCTCAATCCGCCCCCCATCGAGTACGAAAAAGAGTACTTCTTTGACTTTTACAAAAAACAGTACGGCAAAACCTATATTGAGGATTTTCCCAACCTGATCAACATGGGGAAAAAACGGCTTGCCCTCATCAAATCCCTGCTTGCCCGTACCGGTTCCGGTCCGGGGCGGCTCCTGGACATCGGCTGCGCCTACGGGCCTTTTTTGCAGGCCGCCCGGGAAGCGGGCTTTGAAGTCGCCGGCATCGACCCCGCGGAGGACGCCGTGGCCTACGTCCAAAAAGAGCTGAATATCCCCGCCTTCCGGGGCTTTTTCCCCGAAACCGGATTGCCGGAGATCCTCAGGGACAGCGCCTTTTCCGCAGTGACCCTCTGGTACGTGATCGAACACTTCCGTTCCCCCGGGGCCGCCCTGGAAGCGTGCCGCCGTATACTCCGGGGCGGGGGCGTTCTGGCCTTTTCCACCCCCTCCTTTCAGGGTGTTTCGGGCCGGAAATCCCCCCTGAACTTTCTCCAAAACAGCCCCGCCGACCACTGGACGGTCTGGAGTCCCCGCCGCTGCAAAAAGCTCCTTAAAAAAGAGGGCTTTACCCTGAAAAAGATCGTGATAAGCGGCCACCATCCCGAACGTTTTCCCCTTATCGGGAAGTTCCTCGGGCAAAAGCGGGGGCCCGCATATCAATGCGGTCTCCTCCTGAGCCGTCTTTTCGGCCTGGGGGACACCTTTGAAGTTTACGCAATAAAGGAGCCGGTTCCAAAACTCGGTTAGTTTTGGAATTGCCTCAAAGGACAGGATATGCAAGAACGGATCATGATACTTGGCGCCGGGGTAATGCAGGGCCCGGCCCTCAAAATCGCCAAAGACTTGGGTCTTTTTACGGTTGCGGTGGACGCCGACCCAAATGCCCCCTGCGTGTCCCTGGCGGACCGTTTTGAAAAGGTTGACCTCAAGGACAAGGAGGGCATTGAGGCCCTGGGCCGGTCCCTTTTGGCCGATAAAGCCGGGGGCGGCCTGGCGGGTATCCTCACCGCGGGAACCGATTTTTCCGCCTCTGTGGCCTGGGCCGCCGAAAAGCTCGGTCTGCCCGGCATCCCCTACGAGGCCGCCCTGAATGCCTCCGACAAGGAACGGATGCGCCACTGTTTCAAGGCTGAGGGGATACCTTCCCCGGAATTTACCATCCTCACAAGCCCCCCGCCGGCCGCCGCCGCAGGGGATTTTCTCCCCTTCCCCCTGCCCGCGGTGGTCAAACCCGTGGACAATATGGGGGGCCGGGGCTGCCGCCGGATAGACACCCGGGAAGAATTGGGGGAAGCGGTCACCGAGGCCCTTAAGTTTTCCCGGTCAGGCCGGGCCATCGTGGAAGCCTTCATGGAGGGCCCTGAATTTTCCGTGGACGCCATTGTCTACCACGGGGAAATCACCATCTGCGGCCTTGCGGACCGGCATATCTACTTCCCCCCCTATTTTATTGAAATGGGCCACACCATGCCGACGAATTTTCCCCCCGAACAGCAACGGCAGCTCCTGGATACCTTTTGCGCCGCCGCCCGTTCCCTGGGCATCGCCGGGAAGGACTGCTGCGGCGCCGCCAAGGGGGACATCAAACTGACCCCCCAAGGCCCCATGATCGGGGAAGTGGCGGCCCGGCTCTCCGGGGGCTACATGTCCGGCTGGACCTACCCCTACGCCTCCGGTGTGGAACCCACCCGGGCCGCCATCCTCATCGCCGCAGGCCGCAGACCCGAGGGCCTGGACCCCGGCCGTTACTGGACCTGCGCCGAACGGGCCTTTATCTCCATCCCCGGCAAGGTCCGCTCCCTGCAGGGCATCGACAAGGCCAAAGCCGTCCCCGGCGTCAGGGACCTCTTCCTCCGCTCCGATCCGGGGAAAACCGTGACCTTCCCGGAAAACAACGTCTCCAAATGCGGCAACATCATCGCCGCCGCCCCCGGCCGCGCCGAAGCCGCCGCCGCAGCGGAAAGCGCCGCCCGCTCCATCCTGATCCGCCTGGAAGCGCCCAACCCCGAAACCGCCGCCTTCCTCGCCGCCGCCCATACCGCCGAAGCCCCCGCCAGGGGAGTCCCGGTGTCCGGCAAGGCCACCGTTGATCAGCCCTTCCCCCCGGACGCCTTCGCCCTAAACCCCGAACTCCGCGCCGCCCTTGCTCAGCTCCCCGACGCCGGAACAGGGCAGGGCAGCGGCGCAGCGCAGCCCATGGCCATCCTGGCCTTCCCGGAATTTACCGCCTCGGGCCTCCGGGACTACGTGGGCCGCAGCATCGAAGAAAGCCTGGAAGCCGCAAGGCTTATCACCGGCCTGCCCTTACCGGTAAAAGAAGCTTCCACAGCAGGGGAGGGGACCATCTTGTTAGGCCGCCGCTTCTGGACCGCACTGGTCCGGGGCGGTTACCAGGGCGCGGCATACCTTGTGGATGAAATAAACAGGGATTAGGGATCAGTAAAGCGATGTCAGCAAGGCTGGAAGAAAGAATCTTAACCGCGAAGTCGAATAAGTCGAAGAAGGGGGGAAGATCGGGCTTTTCTCTTTACTTTTTCGACTTCTTCGACTTTGCGGTTATTTCTAAATTGTTGACATTACTCATTATATTTCTTGCCCCATTCGTATCCGCCCAAAGCCCCGCAAACGCCAAGCTCTACTCCCTGGACGAAGCCATTGCCGCCATGGGGCCCTCCCCGGCGTTCCGGTGGGACCCTTTTTTCAGTTCCGGGGTGTTTACCGTTGCGGGGCATACGGCGGCTTTTACGGCGGGGGAACCCGGGGAGACGGGGCTGCTCCTGGTTGACGGCAGGGAAGTGTTTACCGTTCCCGTCCCCTATCTGGTCAGGGGGCTCCTGTATTTCCCCCAGGCCTTTGTCACCGCGGCGGAGGGCGCCCTTTCCCGGTATCAGGCGGATGAGGCTTCCCGGTTCAGGATTGCGGCGATCATCGTGGACCCCGGCCATGGGGGCAGGGACTCGGGGGCGGTGGGCAATTTTACCATCAACGGCAAACCCTTCCGCTCGGTGGAGAAGGATATCGTCCTCAAGGTGTCAATACAGCTCCATTCCCTCCTTACCGCGGCCTTTCCGGACAAGCGGGTCCTCCTTACCCGGTCGGGGGATACCTATCCTTCCCTGAATGACCGGACAATCATCGCCAATTCGGTCCCCCTCAAGGATAACGAGGCCATCATCTATGTCTCGATCCACGCCAATTCATCCATGAACAAGACCGCCCGGGGCTATGAAGTCTGGTATTTAAGCCCCGAATACCGCCGGGAGCTGATAGACAAGTCAAAATTCGAGGGTTCCGAGGAAATTATGGACATCGTCAACAGCATGATGGAGGAGGAATTTACCACCGAAAGCATCATGATGGCCCGGTCCATCCTGGACAGGATCGGCGAAGCGGTGGGAAGAACCATGCCTTCCCGGGGGATCAAGGCGGAAGAATGGTATGTGGTGCGGAATGCCCGGATGCCCTCGGTCCTGGTGGAACTGGGTTTCGTCTCCAACCAGGAAGACGCCCTGCTCATGTCCGACGATGCATACTTGAAGAAGTTCTCCGAAGCGTTATATAAGGGAATAAGCGATTTTGTGAGCGCCTTTGAGCGTTCCGGAGGATTTACCGCCATCCAATGAACGCAGTTATCAAAGATGCCCCCGCGGGTCTTATGGCCTTTATGCGGAACAGAAGCAGACGCCGCCTTTTGGTTCTTTTTCTCCTGGGAAGCTTCGCTTTTATAGAATTTACGGTTTTGGGGCTTGTCAGACGCACTTTTGTCTTTTATTCTATAAACAATTGGTCGATAATAGTAGAAGATCGAATGCTCAGGCGATCTTCGAACCGGGAGCTTGACATAGTCAGGTATGTGGAGGAGGTCCTTCTGGGACCGGTTTCCCCGGATTTGGCGCCCCAGTTTCCCCGGGAAACCAGGCTCCGTTCCCTCCTGTACCGGAATGGGGTGGTGTATGCGGACCTTTCCGAATCCGCCGCTCTGCCCCCGCTGGAAGGGGGGGATGTTTTTCGGAACTTTCGTACTTTGAACGAGGGTATCCGGCGGAATTTTTCCTATGTAAAGGACGTACGGCTTTTTATAGCCGGGAACGCCGCATTTTATGATGAATTTCAACGGATATTTTCCGTAGAAAGAGATAAATAGGTGAAAAAGCGTTGACAAATCTTGTGTACTTTGTATAATTACAAGATAAAAGGCTTTTTACGATTACATGAACTTAGAAAGGAGCTGTGAATGAAACGGATGTTCATTCTTGTCGCCGTGTTGTTGGTTGCGGGGTCCCTGTTTGCTAAAGAAGCGATCTTGATCGATTTCTCCAAGCTTGCGGTGGATATTTATGTTGGTGATGATGAGCAGGAACAGCAGGATCCTAATCAGAACCGTCAGACCATGATGGATTTTGGAAATGTGCGGGGAGCCAACACCCTTCCCGATACACAAAAAGGGTTAATGAAGACCTCTCTTGCCATTGGTAACTGGGATGTGACCCTGGCGTCATCTTCCCGGACTATCGGGAACCAGGTCCTCAGCAAAACCAAACAAGTCAAGTCCAAACAATGGGAAAGTGTAATGGGTATCCGGGTACATTTCCCGGTGGAGCCCCATCATTCCTGGGCGATGATAAAGCCCCCCTTTGATATCCCTGCCTTTGAACCCCAGGCCACCATCGGTGACGATGGGTCTATCGAGGTCACCGAAGGCAGCAATGGTATTACCGGTCCCAGCCGCTTTGAAGCGCCTGACGATGGTAATGGAAAACCTGATAGTACCCAGCCCGCTTACGGCGTGGTTAAGAATGTTGGTACGATCAAATCCGTTGCGGCCAATGTATACGGCCTTAATTTCCCCCACAGCCTTTCAGCCATCCTGGTTGACAGCCAGGGAAACGAGAAGACGGTCTTCCTCGGTTACCTCAACTTTGACGGCTGGGCCGAACTCCGGTGGGACAACCCCGCGTATGTCAGCGAAGTACGGAACCGTGAACTCCGGCTTTATCCCCTTTATCCTACCTCAACTCCCTTCGTAAAATTTGGCGGGTTCCTGGTTAAGCGTGACGCCGCCAAGGAAGGCGGGGATTTTATCGCCTACTTCAAAGACGTAAAGATCATCTACGACGAAGCCGTGCTTGATACCGAAAGGGATATCGAAGACGAAAGCGAATGGAACATCATCAGGGATCGGGAAACCGACAAGAAAATCTTCGAGATGGAACGCTTTGGTCAGAATCAGGTTCTCCATTACCTGGATAAGCAGAAGCAAGCTACCCAGAGTGAGTTTACACCGACCCCTACCGGCGGTAGTAACTAATAACATCAGCTAGATTTTACCCGAAAGGATAAAGGGCTGTCTGAGAACCGAAAGGGTTTTCAGACAGCTTTTTTTTGTATACTGTTTTACCATTCTATTTTATAATTTGAATCAGAGGCTTGAATCATGAATCCTGTTTTGCTTCCTGATCAGAATATCCTCAAAAAGGAATATGAAAAATATTCGAAGGTTCGGGCCTTGGTAACCAGGGATTTGGAAGCCCTGGTTGAGAAAATGCTTGCCCATCTTGGCTCCCGGCCGACGGTAAAGGGCCGCTCCAAGGATTTTGCCAGTTTTTTCAGAAAGTACGTCCGCATCCTGAAGGGAAAAAATATCCCCGCCGAAGATGCCCCTGTTGAAAACAACTGCGCCCAAGAGGAAAAGGTGGTGATCACCGATCTTATCGGTATCCGGATCGTGTGCCCCTTCCTGGAAAATCTTGATATGGTGGAAAAACTCATTAAAGAAAATTTTGAAGTTATCGAGGTGGAAAAGAAGGGGTCCAATTATTCCTTTAAGGAATTCGGCTATGAATCTACCCACTTTTTAATAAAAATCCCCGCGGATATTGTAAAACGCCGGGGCCATTCCGGCGCCGATGTGGCGGAAATCCAGGTTCGTACCATCCTGCAGGACGCCTGGGCGGAAGTGGAGCATGAGCTGGTGTACAAGGCGGAATTCAACCCCTTTGACGAGCCCATGAAGCGGAAGCTTGCCGCGGTTAATGCCAGCCTTTCCCTGGCGGACATCGTCTTTCAGGAAGTGCGGGATTATCAGCGGCAGCTTAACGGGGAACTGGGGAAACGGCGGGAATCCTTTTTCCAGAAGATCGAGGAATCCACCGACGCCCTGCTCTTTGATAACGCGGAGCTTAAACCCCGGGAAGCGGCGGATAATCCCCTACCCCCGTCCAGCGGCTCCGTGGACGATCTCCTCCTTAACGCCCTCTATGCCCATAATAAAAACCAGTTTGCCGAGGCCATCACCTTCTACAGCCGCATTCTGGAAATGGAAATCGAAGATACAATCAGATCCCTCATCTACAAGCACCGGGGAATGGCCTATTTTGCCCAGTCAAAATACCAGGAAGCCATTGATGATTTTAGCGATTCCCTTAAATGGGATGAAAAAGCCTATAAGGCGGCCTATTACCGGGGGGTGGTATGGGCGGTCATGCAGCGGTACAACGAAGCGGCGGGCGATTTTTCCCTGTCCCTGGAGATAAACCCCTATCAGGCGTTTTGCCTGTTCAGGCGGAGCCAGGCCTATTACCATATTGGGGATTACCCCCAGGCCCTGGGGGATTGTGAAGCGTCCCTGGCCCTGGAGCCGGGTAACGAGATCGCCAGGCGCCTGCGGGATCTGCTTCATGATAAACTAAAAATGTAAAAAAAATAAAGTAAAAAATTAAGTAAAAAATAAAGTTATAGAAAAAAAAAGTTGACAAGCTGCCAATGCCGGGTGATAATAAGTTATCTGATAAGTTGGGTCCCGGGAGCCTGGTCTTTCGGAATCCCGCTTCGCATGAATTCACCGTTTGTTCGGCGGACATGTGTAATGTCATTCATTAATGGAGGAACAGTATGAAGTTGACGAAGAGAATTGCATCAGTAGCTCTGATTCTGCTGATAGCAACCGGTTTGATCCTTAGCGGCTGTAAGAAAGCAGCTCCTGCAGCAGGCACTGCTTCTGCGGAAACAGGTCCGTCAGGGGGGAGTCTTCCCCGGAACGAGACTTTCTATATGAACGGTATTCTCTGGGGAGCGGTTACCCAGTGGAATCCCTACGGCACCGGCGGCGTGTCCTTCGGTATTACCCCCAATGATTCGGTAGCCCGGCAGCTCATCTATGAAACCCTGTTCCTCTATAACCTGCTGGATGGGAAGATGTACCCCCACCTGGGCGAATCCTATACCTGGAATGACCAGACCCTGACCGTTAAACTGGACAAGGCCGTCAAGTGGAGCGATGGCAAGCCCTTTACCAGCGCCGATGTGGTGAACTCCTATCAGCTGCAGAAAGATTATCAGACCCAGTATTCCGGTTACTGGTCATACATTGACAGCGTAACCGCCTCTGACGACACCACGGTGATTATCAAAGCGAATCCCGCAAACTGGAATCCCAAGCAGGTTGAGATTACCCTGGCGGCCCTCTATATCACCCCCAAACATGAGTGGGACAGGATCGTAAAGGAAGTCGGAACCGACCGCATGGCCGTTGCCCGTTATGCGAACCTGGCCCCCATTGCCTCCGGTCCCTACAAGCCCTTAACTTGGGACGAGACCAAGGCGGTCCTCCAGCGGGTGGATACCTACTGGGGAAAGGATTCTCCCAAATTCGGAAAACTCCCTGCTCCCAAATACGTTGTTCATAACGTGTACAAGGACAATGCCAGCGGTGACGCCGCCTTCCGGGCCGGCGAAGTGGATATGTCCCAGCAGTTTATTTCCTCCGTATGGACCTTCCCCCAGGAAGTGGAAACCTATATACCCCAGGCGCCCTATTATTTCCCCGGCACCATCCCCTTCCTGGTATTCAATTCCAAGAAGCCCGGCCTTGATGATCCGGTTGTCCGCAAGGCTATTGCCATGTCCCTGGACTATGTCACCATCGGCCAGAACGCTATGAGCGGTTATACCGCCCAGGTGGTGCCCTCCATCATGCTGCCGGTTCCCGCGGAACAGGGCTTGATTGATGCCGATGCCCTAAAGCCCTATCAGTGGAGCACGGATCTTAATACGGCCATTGCGGAAGCCAACGCCAGCCTTGATAAGGCCGGCTGGGTAAAGGGTGCCGACGGTATCCGCGCCAAGGGCGGGGTAAAGCTCTCCTTCCAGGCTGAATGCCCCACCGGTTGGTCCGACTGGAACGCGACCCTGGAAGTGGTCGGCCAGGCCGGTCAGCAGATCGGTATTGATATCAAGACCTATTTCCCCCAGCAGACCGTATGGCAGAGCGACAAGGATAACGGTACCTTCGATATGATCATGCACAGCTACGGCGGCCCCGGCCCCGCTTCCCCCTGGAACCGGGCCTATCAGGCGCTGGGCAGCAAGGATCTTCCCCCTGCGGGAACCCCGAACAATATCCAGAACTGGGGCCGCTGGGAAAATGCCGAAGTTAATGATCTCCTGGCCAAGATTGCGGTGGAAAATAATCCCGCAACCCTTAAGCAGCTCTGGACCCGGATCAACATCATCTACCTGCAGAACGTGCCCGTGGCGGGTCTGATGTACCGGCCCCTCCGCTTCCATACCACCAACACCAAGGTATGGACCGGGTTCCCCAAGATCAACGATGGTTCCAACATACCTCCCACTCTTTGTATCGATGGTTACGGGGTCAAGGCCCTTTATAACCTTAAGGCCAAGTAAGAGGTAAGCCTGTTTTTTAATTGGGCGGCGGATAACCGCCGCCCTTTTTTTAACAACACACGTAAAAGAGATAGGAGTTATTGCGGATGCATGGATATAAAAAGTACCTGGGCAGAAAACTTCTTTGGTACCTGGTAACCCTTTTTGTGGCGGTGCTGCTTAATTTTCTGCTTCCCCGTCTTATCCCCGGCAACCCCATTGCCTTCCTGGTTGCCCAAACTACCAGCGGTTTAACAGACGCTTCGGTAACCAAACGGATCTACGAAGCTTACCTGACCGAATTCGGACTGGAC
This sequence comes from Spirochaetia bacterium, assembly GCA_025997875.1. GTDB lineage: Bacteria > Spirochaetota > Spirochaetia > Treponematales > Breznakiellaceae > BNUT01. The sequence continues at coordinate 8,176 of BNVE01000005.1, read as the reverse complement.
AAGCCAATCTGGCAGCAGTTCATTATCTACATTACAAACCTGTTGCAGGGTAAACTGGGGGTGTCCATCATCCAGTATCCCCGGCAGGTCTCCGATATTATTGCCGGTTCTGTGCCCTGGACCTTAAGGCTCCAGATACCCGCCATATTTACGGGCTGGTTATTGGGAAACAGCCTGGGCGCTTTGGCGGCCTATCGCAAGGGTATTTTTGACAAGGTCTTTTTCCCGGTTTTCCTTTTTATTGCCGCCATTCCCGCCTTTGGGCTTGCGATAGTAAATGTGCATTTTCTGGCAAACCAGCTCAACCTGTTTCCCGGCAGGCTTGGTTATGCCTTCAATTTTATCGGGCCGGACTGGACAAACCCCGCGTTTATCCTTTCCATGCTGAACCATTACCGGCTGCCCTTCCTGACCATGGTCCTGGTGGCCATCGGCGGCCAGTCCCTGGGGATGCGGGAAATGTCCATCTACGAACTCAACGCCGATTATGTAAAGTACAGCCGGCTTTTGGGCATCAGGGATTCAAAGATAGTCTGGTATGTATTCCGTAACGCCATGCTGCCCCAGATTACCGGCCTGGCCCTTTCCCTGGGTACGATGATAGGCGGTAACCTTATCGCCGAAATTGTATTCAGTTATCCCGGTATCGGTACTACCCTTTTTGCCGCCATCAGTTCCCAGGACTTCCCCCTTATATCGGGGTGTACCCTGGTTATCACCATCACGGTGCTGGCGGCAAATTTCCTGGTGGACATTATCTGCGGCGTCATCGATCCCCGGATACGGCTTACCCAGCAAGAGGAGCAATGATATGGGATATATCTTTAAGATAGCTTTTAAATCGGGCAAATTCCGCCTGGGCTTTGTTACCATCGCAGTAATACTGCTGCTCATCATCCTCTACCCCCTGTTCAACCACACGGACCCCCTCAAAATGGATGGGGGTATGTTTGAAAGGCCGAATCTGCACGAATACCTGGGGGGGAAGAAGGAGGTCAAAACGGAGGAAGCCGTTTCCGGCGCCAATGACGATCTCCTTGCCCAATTCGGTTTGACGGTGGTTAAGAAGGAAGCTCCCAAGTCGCTTCATATTTTGGGAACCGATAACTTTGGCCGGGATGTCTTTGCCGAACTGGTTGCGGGAACCCGGACCAGTCTTCTTATCGGTCTTTTGGCGGGGATCATCGCCACCTTAATCGGCCTGAGCATCGGCCTTATCGCCGGTTATATGGGCGGTCAGGTTGACAACATCCTTACCACCATCACCAATATCTTTATTGTCATCCCTTCCTTTGTAATTCTGGTTCTGGTTTCGGTAAGTTTGAAGTCCCGCAGTTTTGTTACCACCGCCCTGGTTATCGGTATTACCGCCTGGCCCTGGACCGCCCGTTCGGTGCGGGCCCAGACTACCAGTCTGCGTAACCGGGACCATGTGAACCTTTCCAAGCTTTCGGGCCACAGTATGCCCCGGATCATCCTAAAGGACATCCTGCCCTATGTGGCGTCCTATGTGATGATGGCCTTTATCCTCCAGGTAGCTTCGGGGATCCTTGCGGAGGCAAGCCTTTCCATGCTGGGCCTGGGCCCCCAAAACGTGGCCAGCCTGGGATTGATGATGCACTGGGCCATGGATTTCAGCGCCCTCCCAACCGGCGCCTGGTGGGCATTCCTGCCGGTGGTGCTCATGGTGGCCCTTATCTCCTTTTCCCTTAACCTGATCAACTCCGGTCTGGATCAGGTATTCAATCCACAGATAAGGAGTTAGGCTATGGCGCCCATGCTGGAAGTAAAGAACCTTACTACCTTTTATAAAACCCGGATGAACGAAAAGATCTGTTCGGTGGATAATGTGTCCTTCGTCCTTGAAGACGGCAAGTCCCTGGGGATAGCCGGGGAATCGGGGTGCGGTAAATCCACCCTGGCCCTGAGCGTGATGGGCTATTATTTCCCGCCCCTGTACTACGAGGCGGGGACCATTGTCATTGACGGGCAGGAGATTACCAGGCTGGCCCCGGATACGATCCGCAAGACCGTGCTGGGAACCGAGATAGCCTATATCCCCCAGGCGGCCATGAACGCCCTTAACCCCACCCGCAAGATTATCCGGTTTATCGAAGATGTCCTTAAGGCCCACGATTCAACCATGTCCAAAAAGGAAATCCGCTCCCTTGCGGAAGAACGTTTCAGCATATTGAACCTGCCCCCCAAGGTGCTGGATCAGTACGCGGTGGAACTGTCCGGGGGCATGAAGCAGCGGACCGTTATCGCCATATCAACGATCCTGAGCCCCAAGGTGCTTATCGCAGACGAGCCCTCATCGGCCCTGGATGTGTCATCCCAGAAGATCGTTATCAAGCTCCTCCACGACCTTATGGAAAAAGGTTTTGTGCGGTCCATGCTGTTCATTACCCATGAGCTGCCCCTGCTGTACAACGTTACCGATGATATCATGGTGATGTACGCCGGGGAGATCGTGGAGCGGGGAACCGCCCATGAAATGGTCTTTGATCCGATCATGCCCTATTCCAAGGGATTGATGAATTCGATCATCGTGCCCGAGGAAGGGACCAGAGGTCATGTGCTCCAGGCCATACCCGGGGTGCCCCCCAATTTGAAGATTCGGCCCCAGGGCTGCCGTTTTTCCGAGCGCTGCCGTTATGCGGAAGAACCCTGCCGTACCCTTTCTGTTCAGGAATTATCCGCCTCTGCGGGGCGCAGCTACCGCTGCCGGCATAAGCTGGATGATCTCTATAAGATCTATGAAGAGGAACTGCCCAGGCTTCTGGATGAAGATACGAAACTTCCGTCGGAGGGTGTTAAATGAACCGGAATAAATTCGGCGAAGTATTTCTAAGCGCCGCAGGGCTTACCCGTGAATTCGGCGCCGGTGACAGTAAAACTGTTGCGGTGAATAAAGTGGACTTTGAATTTCACCGGGGGGAAATAGTTTCCATTGTCGGCGAAAGCGGCAGCGGAAAAACCACCCTGGCAAAAATGGTCCTGGGGCTCCTGAGCCCTACCGGGGGGGAGATTTTTTATGAAGGAAAAAACCGGGATATCTCCAGCCATGCCAAGCGGAAACTCTACTGGCAGAATATCCAGGCCATCTTTCAGGACCCCTTTTCCACCTATAACATTTTCAACAAGGTAGATTCCGTACTGGATGACTGTCTGCGGCTCCAGGGGAACGGCAGCTTAAGCAAGGAAGAAAAGTTTGAAAAGATGAAGGATGCCTGCAAGTTTGTGAACCTTAAGTTTGAAGAACTTTCCAACAAGTACCCCTTTGAACTTTCCGGCGGCCAGATGCAGCGGCTCATGATTGCCCGCATCTTCATGCTCAAGCCCAAGCTGCTCATCGCCGACGAGCCCACCTCCATGATCGACGCCTGTTCCCGGGCAACCATCCTGGACATGCTCCTGAAACTGCGGGACGAGATCGACATGACCATCGTGTTCATCACCCACGATATCGGGCTGGCCTATTATATTTCCGACACGGTCTACATCATGGAGCACGGCGTTATCGTGGAGCGGGGTACCGCCGACGAGGCCATCCTCAACCCCAAGTCGGATTACACCAAGCGTCTTTTGGGGGATGTTCCCAAGATCTACGAACCCTGGGATTTCGCCAAGACTACGGCGTAGGAAGGAAGAATTTAACCACAGAGGCCACGGAGGAAAGAACACAGAGGACACAGAGAATAATTAAATTTTTCTTTTCTTCCTCTGTGTTCTCTGTGCGGCTTCTGTGAACTCTGTGGTTAGTCTTCTCCTTTTGGAGTGAGAGCTAAGTTGCGTTCAATGACTGAAGGGAGCCCCGCAAGGGCTCTCATTGTTTTTACCCTGCCCCTGATAGGGGGGGATTTTTTCCACCTGTTCTACTCGATGGCGGATGCCTTTATTGTGGGCCGGACCCTGGGGGTGAACGCCCTGGCGGGGATAGGCTGCACCGTGCCTCTGGTCTACTTTGTTTCAGGATTTGCCGTCGGCATGACCGGCGGTTTTTCTATTGTGCTTGCGCAGCGTTTCGGAGCTGCCGCAGGTTCAGGCGGCGATACCGGGGGCAGGGCTTCTCCCGATGGACTGCGCCGCAGCTTTACGGTGAGTATACTGCTTTGCCTAATCACCGGTGTCTTGCTGGTTACCCTGCTGCTCCCCCTGATACGGCCCTTCCTGCGTCTGCTTAACACCCCCGCAGAAATAATCGATTACGCCGCCGCTTATATGTTTTTTATCATTGGGGGCATCGGTTTCAGTATGCTTAACTGGATGCTGACCGGGGCCATCCGTTCCATGGGGGACAGCCGCACCCCCCTGTACTTCATGGTTGCCTCTTCGCTGGTCAACATTGCGCTGGACTACTGCTTTATCCTTATATTCCATTGGGGCGTTGCCGGCGCGGCAATCGCTACGATTCTTGCACAGATTGTCTCCCTTGTGTGCTGTTGTGTCTTTATCTGCCGCCGCCTTCCCCAATTGCTCCCCACCCGTGAGTTACTGCGTTCCCTGCCTGCCTTGCTGCGGGATGAGGCTTCGGCCCACCTGGGGCTGGGCATCGCCATAGGCGCACAGCGTTCTATTGTCGAAGTGGGGAACATTCTGGTGCAGGGGGCGATGAACGGCCTGGGGGCGATGAGCATCGCTGCGGTGGCTGCGGGCCAGCGGATACGGCAGCTTAATATGCTGCCCCTGTTCGCGCTCTCAATGGCTGTCGCGACATATACCGCCCAGAACTACGGAGCCGCCCGGATCAAGCGCATATACCAGGGCATAGGTCACGCATGTTTTATCTCGGCGGGCTTCAGCGCCCTGATGTTTCTGGTAAACTTCCTCTTTGGCTCCCGCTTGGCAGGGCTCTTCCTCAAAGACGCCCCGGAAGCCGCAGCCCTTGCCGTGCAGTACATCCGCTATATCGGGGCGACCCTTGTGTTCCTGGGCCTTATGCTGAGCTTCCGCAGCGCCCTGCAGGCCCTGGGCAAGAGCATCTCCCCGACGATTTGCAGCATCCTTGAAACGGTGATGAGCGTGGCAACCGCCTTTCTGTTTATCCCCCTGTTCGGCTTTACCGGGGTCTGCCTGGCAAACCCCCTCTCCTGGATAGCCTCCGGCATTCCCCTCTACATTGCCTTTTTCCTCTTTGTCAGGGAGAAGCGGCGGGGCATTATTTCCTGAACCCGGTATACCCGCTTTTCCTGCCGTCTTCGGTTTTTGAAAAGTCAAGGATTTTATCGGCCGTAGAGAGCAGCTTTGTTCCAACCTGGCGTATACTGGTAATGTAGTCCCGGGCTTCCGCACTGACAGATTCCTGAAGGCTTAATCCTGAAAGCTCGATAACGGTCTTTATGGGGGCACGGAGTTCCTGGCTGGTATTGGCCAGAAAACGGCTCTTGGCATTGGCAGCGGCGTCTGCGTTTTCCCGCAGCTGTATCAGCTGCCGGTTGCGCCGGTTTACCTGTTTTATCAGAATGAAATATACCCGGAGCGCAAGGGCGGTGATCAGTACGGCAAAGATAAGCTGCCTGATAATCTGGCTGCGTATACCGCGGAAGAGACTGTCCGCCTCGTAATTGCAGCCGATGATCCCCACCGCTTCGCCCCGGGAATTCAGGATAGGGATATAGGTCGCGATAAGCCAGCCCCACCGCCTCTGCCAGCTAAGGGCTTTGAATTGGGGGGAGCGGGTTTCCATGGCATCTTTTATTATACGCTCATAAGAAGAGATATCCTCTTTGTCACCCAAATCGGAAAACCCTTTCTCCGTAGCAAGGGTACCGTCAATGATGTAATGCCAGATAGTACCCTGGTAGGGCGCTATGGTAAACAGGTACAGGGCATTTGCGTCTTCCCGCAGACTGTGCAGTTTCAGCTGGGTTTCTTTATAGAAGGGGTCATCCTTATCAAGGGTTTGGGACAGCTTTTCAAAGGCATCGCCGTCGATGAGCAGGGCGGCTTTTTCCACCACCGGCAGGCCCATGCGGGTACACACCAGTGTGGTCATATCCTTAATCTGCTCCATGGAAATAATAAATACCGCGGTAAAAACAGCAACGATAAGGATAACAAGAAACAGGGTAAACCTGAAATTAATGGGAAGAAAATGGGCTTTGATTTGCGCGCCCCTGTTTTGCCTCTGTTTCATTGGGGTTCTTCCTTTACCTTCTGGGGCAGGATGACCGTAAAGACGCTGCCCTTGCCGTATTCGCTTTTTGCGGTGATTTCTCCACCCATAAGGCGGCACAGGTTCCGGCTTACGGCGGGGCCGGAGCCCGTCTCTTCGTTTGTCATATCCTCCGGTTTTATTCCTGTTCCGGTATCTGCAATTTCAAAAGCAATCTGTACAACAGCGCCTTCTTTTTCTTCCGCCCCAACCCTGTTTACCCGCAGGGTAATGGTCCCTTCCCGGGTATATTTGACCGTATTGTCAAGGATGCCGAGCAGCATCTGCCGTATCCTTACCTCATCCCCTATCAGAATTGGGGGTAGGCCGCTGTCTATTTCTGTAACAAGGGAAACCTGCTTTTCCGCAAGCCGCAGGTTTATGATGCGGATTACATCGTTCAGAAGGTAAGCTAAATGGTATTCGGCTTCGTGTATTTCCATTTTGCCGGATTCTTCCCGGGAAAAATCAAGGATGTCGTTGATGATTAAGATAAGGCTGCTCCCCGCCGCCCGGATACGTCCCACATAATCCCGGGCCTGATCGGAAATTTCTTCCCGCTGGGCAAGTTCGCTCATGCCGACGATGACGTTCATGGAGGCGCGGATTTCCTGACCGGCGGACACAAGGAAACTGTTCTTTGCTTCCGAATCGGCTTCCGCCAGGTTTGTAAGTTCAGCAAGATGAATATTCTGTAAATCGATCTCGGCAACCAGGGAAATATACACCAATGCTGCAATTAACAGGAGGGCCGCCGCGGCAAGTAGGAAGGCCCGCAGCTGGGATTGCAGTTTTTCATACAGTTCCGTGCCGTCAAAATCGCAGCCAAGGATGCCAAGGAACTGCCCTTCGTTATCAAGAATAGGCACAAAGGTTGAGACAACCCGGCCCCATGGCTCTACATTGACAAGGTTACTTGTCCGGGGTTCCTTTGCTTCCTGACATTCCCAAAAGGCCTTGCCATAATCCGACACATCTTCGGGATCGCCTATGGAAGAAAAGTCGCTTTCCCCCGGCCTGACGCTGCCGTCGATGATGAAACGCCAGGCGGAACTGCGCCCAACGGAAGGTTCCGTTACGGGCGCCATGGTGTATAAAAACAGGCAGTCGGTTTTTTCTTTAAAGGCCAGAAGCTTGAGCCTGGTTTCCTCATAAAAGGGGTCGGCGCTGTCCAGGGTTTTGCAAAGCCTGCCGAATTGTTCCACATCAATAAGGGGAAGCGCCTGTTCAACGATGGTAAGGCTTATCCGGTTGTAAATCGCGGTGGTCATGGAATTGACCTGGGCAAGGGACGAACAGGTGATGACCAAAAAAGAGGCAAGGATAAAAATGACAAAATAAAGGGCAAATTGAATTTTTATGGGAAGCGGTTTTCGGGAGGAAACTTCGTCATCCGGGTCCGGCGGAGAATCCCGGTCGATATCAGTATGATTTTTTATATTATTCACCTTGATATGTTATTATACTATCCGGTGTTTTGCAATCCGCCGCAAGGCCCGGAAGAACCAACAGGACACTGCCGGGAGAACCAGGCAGTGTCCTGCGGCGAATTTATTTTTTATGCAACCCTTAGGGCTGCTTGCCGATGTAGGCGAGGATACCCCCGTCCACATAGAGCACATGGCCGTTCACAAAATCCGAGGCTGCCGACGCCAGGAATACTGCGGGGCCCTTGAGGTCATTTGTGGTACCCCAACGCGCGGCGGGGGTCTTGGCGATGATGAACTGATCAAAGGGATGCCGGCTGCCGTCGGCCTGCTTTTCCCGCAGGGGCGCAGTCTGGGGGGTTTCAATATAACCGGGCCCGATGCCGTTGCACTGGATATTGAATTCACCGTACTCGCTGGCAATGTTCCGGGTCAGCATTTTAAGGCCGCCCTTGGCTGCGGCATAGGCGCTGACGGTCTCCCGGCCCAGTTCGCTCATCATGCTGCAAATGTTAATGATCTTGCCGCCGCCCTTTTTGATCATCGCCGGTATTACCGCCTTGGAAACAATAAAGGGGGCGTTCAGGTCCAC
>BNVE01000004.1 GCA_025997875.1 Spirochaetia bacterium | reverse complement strand
TATGGCCTATAACTTTAAACGGGCGGTCTCCCTGCTGGGAGCCGGGAGATTACTGGGGGCTTTAACGAAAGCATAAGCGAAAAGAGCCGCCAGGGGGCAAAAAGGGACTCGGAAACGCTAGAGGCTCCGATGTTTCCGAACAAAACGGCTGCGTCCAAGAATTGGGCGGGTAACATTAGGCATATTTCAAGAATAGGACTGTTTGAGGCTTAGTTTTCGGACGGCCTGGAGGGGGTAAATGATACAACGGACTTTAGTCCGCCGGTACCCGGCTTCTTGTCTGGTGGTCTGCTTGTCATGCTTTGCATAATACCATATTTTCAGGGGATAGGGCAACCACGGTTAGTCTTAAATATCCGGTGCGTTCCTTAGCAAATAGTCTTCCGCTTCTTTGCACCAGAGGCCCTTGTTCCTACCGGTGATCTCAGAGAGGGCCGCATAGAAGGGATCGGTTTTTCCCTTTTCTGCAAAGTCCGCAATGGCGGTGAGGGGGAGCTTTTTGTGGGTGTAGATCAGTTTCTTGCCCCCGGGAATTTTATCAAGGTTGATGGTGGTTTCCGGAACCGTGTTCAGGCCCCCCACATGGGTGATCAGGGATGAAGGGTTGATCCTTCCGTCGGCCATCATGGCCAGGGATTCCTTCATGTCATCGGTGTTGCCCCCGGAGGTTCCAACCAGATGGTGGGATTCGTAATGCACCGCATAGAAGTTGAAGAGCGCCGAAAAGGCGGGATCCGTGGGGCCCGCAAAGAAATTGAGGCAGCCATCGTTTCCCAGGAGTTTGTCCCCAAGTTCCACCACGGGCTTTACCGGCGCGTAAACAAACACATCATTGAAGGGCTTGCCGCCGTTCAGTTCTTTTAACGAAGCCGCAGGATCGGCCATCTCTTTGGTATTTACATATTCAAGCTGTACGCCGTATTTCTGCGCCTCTGCGGGGCTGAAAATAGCTGCCGCCCGTGCAAGCCGCGCATCGTCTATATCGGTAACCACCAGGAGCCCGGGTTTCCTGTCGCAGTGGACCGCATAGTCAATGGCCCCCAGGCCCATGGGGCCGGCCCCCGCAAGCAGGGCAATGGAGCCGCCCTCGGTGATTCCCATGTCATGGGTGTATGACCCGGCGGTGGTATGGTATTGGGCGTGGAAGGCCCCCACGATACAGGAGATGGGTTCCGAAAGGGAACCAAGATAAAAGCTGTCCGCTTTGTATTCCAGAAGGCAGTCCATTTCCATTACTTCCTTTGGAATGATGATGTAGGTAGCATCTCCGCCTATGTTGGGGTAGGAGTAACCGGGGGCCCAGAGGGTTCCCTTGCCCTCAGCATCGGGGTAATTGATGGCGGGTTGTATTGCGAACCGGTCACCGGCCTTGAACCGCCCCTTCCATTTTGCGCCGATCTCCACCAGCTCGCCGCAAAATTCATGGCCGATAATAACGGGGGTCTTTTGCAGATCCTCACGCACCCGTTTGTGGGCGTTTCCCTGCATGGCAAATTTGTGGCTCGACATGCAGATTGAATCCGATACGATCCGTGCGAGAATCTCATCATCCTTCATAGGGGGTAATTCAAATTCCTCAAGCCTGATATCATCTTTGCCGTAAATACGCGCTGCCTTTGTTTTCATGTTCACTCCTTTTAATACTAACTCAACATCACTTGCCCGCCGGTAACCGGCAGGGCCTGGCCTGTTTCATAAACCTGTTCCACCAGATACAGGGCGGCGCGGAGCACATCAGGGCCGGTGCAGCCCCGGTTCATGGGAACCTTCGCTTCGTAAAATGCCTTGACCTCCGCCACGGTTTTTGCCCCCGGAACCTTGCCGGTATTCAGGTACTGCACAAAGAGCCCCTTTACCGGATCTGACCAGAGGGGGCCGTCAAAGAAGTTGCCCGGACAGATGGCGTTTACCTTTATGCCGTATTCCACCAGTTCCTTGGCAAAACTCTGCACCAGCCCTATGCCGCCGAATTTGCTTCCCGCATAGGAACCGTTTTTGTTGGACCCGTCCAGCCCGGACTTTGAGTTGATCTGTATGATGTCCGTTGTCCAGGCCGGGGCCGCCGCATGCTGTCTCTTCATAAGCAGGGCGCAGTGTTTGCTTACCACCGCAAAGGCGGTGTAGTTGACTTCGGTAACAAACTTGAATGATTCGATATCCTGTTCCAGAATGCTTGCCGCCCGGAGCACCCCGGCGTTGCTGACGCAGAGATCAAGGCCCCCCGCAGTCAGGGTGATGTTTTCGATCATTGCCCTGACGGAATCTTCGTCACTGACGTTCACCCCGGCGGGAAAGGCCACGGGTTTTCCGTATTCGGCGTTTAAGGTTTGCGCAAGCTTTTCGGCCCCGATCAGGTTCAGGTCCGCGATAAACACCAGCGCCCCTGAGGCGATGAGCCCCCGGGTTAATTCCTCGCCGAATCCCTGGGCGCCCCCGGTTACCAGTGCGATGCGGTTCTTTACCACATCGGCGCGGGAGGGTGCAAGAGTGGAAATTGGAGAGCAGGGCGTGTGCGTCGCTGCCGGCACTATATCCCAGCCCTCGGCCTGTGCGCCCTGCCGGATCTTTTCAATGCCGGCGAAATCCGGAGCGCTGAGGTAATGGTATTCTTCACCGCCGCTTTTTACGCAAATCCGTGCAGGGATTTTGTTTTCCGCGGTAAGCGGAGCGGAGGAAAGGGCTTTGGCAAAAATATCCGCCAAAGTTTTTTCGTCCTGCGCCGTAGTTTCGCCGGCGTCAACCCACAGCGCTGCTGAGGGATTTTGGCCGGTAGAATTTACCCCTTGTGAACCATTGCCGATGGTATTGATGACGGAACTGACAATCCAGGGGACGCCGGTTTTTGTTATGATGGCCCCCCGCAGGAGGGGTGCGAAAAAAGCAGCTTTGTTCATAATGTGTTGTAGTCTCCTTTCTTGCCGATTGATGCATAGATTTCGATCCGTTCTTCTAATGTCTTGTTTGCCAGCGGGTTTGCGGGGTTGAAGAGACCCTGCTCCGGGTGAAGGTTGGCGAGTTTTTCATGGGCCGCCAATGCCCAGGTAGTACCGTTCAGGGCGGCAAATTCGCTCTGCCGGATTTCCGGGCAGCTAAAGGACTGCCGGGGGCTGTTGATGTCCACCCCGGAAATTTCAATCAAACTGTTTGAGCGGCAGAGCTTTTGCAGACGCGCTAGCTGTTCCTTTGTATTGCGGGGGGGCATATAGGTTACGCCGAGGAAGCCCATATCCTTGAGCCGGGGTATAAGGACATCAAGGTAATCGTCCTCGAATTTTTCCGCCTTCTTGTCCCCGGTGGGCGATTCGCCTACATCGCCAAGATAGGCATAGGAGGGGATGGCGTTGATGGAACGGGCAAAGGCGGTTACGGTTTCTACTCCCGGACATTCCTTTTCACCGGGCTGGATAAAGATTTGCGCGCCGAAGGAACCTTTCAGGGCCCCCAGCAGATCGTAGTCATAGTAAGGGTTTGCCGGGTCGAAGAGCAGATTTGCTATCTTGCCGGAAAAAGAGAGATTGAATTTTTTAGCCAGCAGGTCAGGCAGATTTTTACCCCGCCCCGCTTCCTTAACCAACAGTAATGAAAGTGCATAGAGGATATGCCGTTCCGTAACGCTGCCCCCCTTCGCCGCCATGGACAGGGGAAGTATATCACTGTCATAGGACAGTTCCCTTAGGCCCGCAGCGGAAAGAATTTCGTTGAGCTTGCCTGTCATCAGCCGGTTGCGTTCGTGACGCGCTGCGGTGAGGGGGGCAAGGAAATCTTTTACCTGAGTTGTTGCGCTTGCGGGGATACCCTGCACCGTCAAGTAGGCGATGCCGAAGGAATCGGGGCTGTTGATTTTCTTTGCGGCGAATTCGGTATGCTTAAGACTTGCCCGCAGTTCAAAACCGGTGACGCAGCCGATGTGCAGAATCTCGCAGGCCCGCCGCATCTCATCCGCGGCGGCGTAGGAGTCGTGGTCCACGGAGCCCGCCGCCTCAAGACCCGCTTCACGGGCCTTGAGGGCCGCCATGGCCGGCGTATAGGGACTAAAACTGTATATCGTGTGGATGTGGTTGTTTATCTCCCCGGTAAAGCCGGACATTTTGGACAGCCCGCCTGCCGCAACAAAAGCTTCCAGAGCCTTGAGCCGTTCATCAGAGGTACTGCGGGCATCGTTGACGGAGGCGGGGAGGGCGCTTGCGCCGGCTTCGCAGGCGGCGCGTCCGGCAGGTGCGGCGCATCCGGTAGCTGCGATGCTCATACACCAAGCCTGTTTTTCCGCAGAATATCCAGGGTGGTCTGCACCGACGCGGGGCTGTGTCCCTTGAGGGGCAGGATCCGTTCGTGGATGGTGTCGATGATCCACTCCGCCTGGGGGAAGAAATATTCTTCACACTCAGGGGCGGGGGTGATCCAGTTGCGGCTGCCCACCACCGCCGCCGGGGCGTCCAGGTAATCAAAGGCAAGCTGGGTCACGTTTGAAGCGATGTTGTGCAGGTAGGAACCCCGTTCCACCGCATCACTGGCGAGGAGCAGCCGCCCGGTTTTCTTCACCGATTCTACGATCTTTTCATAGTTCAATGGATTGATAAAACGGAGATCGATAATTTCAGCATTGAGCCCGTATTTGGTTTCCAGAATTTCCGCCGCGTCCAGGGCCTTGTATAAAGTTGCGCCGATGGTAGCAATGGTGATGTCCTTACCGGTTTTCCGTATTACCGGTTCGCCTTCGGGAATTTCGTAGTACCCTTCGGGGACGCCGCTCTTTTCAAACTGCTCGGCCTTGTCGTACAAAAGCTGGCTTTCAAAAAAGATCACCGGGTCGGTCCCCCGGAGTGCCAGGTTGAGCATGCCCTTGGCATCGTAGGGGGTGGTGGGGAACATCACCTTGAGGCCCGGTATGTGGGCCACCAGTGCGGACCAGTCCTGGCTGTGCTGGGCGCCGTATTTGTTGCCCACCGAAACCCGGATGGTAAGGGGCATCTTGAGGAGCCCCGCGGACATGGCCTGCCACTTTGAAGCCTGGTTGAAAATCTCGTCCCCGGCGCGGCCCATAAAGTCGCAGTACATCAGTTCTACTACGGCCCGTCCGCCGCACATGGCGTAACCAACCCCGGAACCCACAATGGCCCCTTCGGAGATGGGGCTGTTAAAGAGCCGGTGATAGGGAATGGCCTCGGTAAGGCCCCGGTATACCGCGAAGGCTCCGCCCCAGTCGCGGTTCTCCTCACCCCAGGCCGCCATGGTGGGGTCTATGGTGTAGCGGTGGAGCATGGCCTCAAAGAGGGCATCCCGGAACTGGAAGGATCTGTTTTTGCTCACCGGTTTTCCTTCGGCGTCAAAGGCGTAACGGCTTTTGTCCTTAAGTGCCTTTACCCGTGGGTTGTCGCTTCCCGCTTCCAGCAGGTCCGGTTTTCCCTCTTCCATCTTTTCAACTTTCTGGTTGGAGAACATCACCGATTCCACAAAGGCCATACTCGCCCGGGGGCTTTCGATTTCGTTAGTTGCAAGCTTCGCCACTTCGGTGAGTTTCGCATTGATGGAACTCTGCATGGTTTCAACATCAGTATTACTGAGCAATTTATTTTTTACCAGATAATCTGTGTATTCGATGATGGAATCCGCCTTTGTCCAGGCTTCAATTTCTTCTTTGGAGCGGTAGCTTGAGGCGTCCGAAGGGGAGTGTCCGGAAATGCGGTAGGTGATGGTGTCCATCAGCACCGGGCCTTTTCCCGCAAGGAGAATTTCCTTCTTTCGGGAAACCGCGTCGGCCACCGCCAGCGGATTGTAACCGTCCACCCGTTCGGCGTGCATGTTGTCGGGGTTAACCCCGGCGCCCACCCGGGCGAGGATCTGGTAGCCCATGGTTTCTCCGTTGGTTTGTCCCCCCATGCCGTAAAAGTTGTTAAAGAAGTTGTAGAGGATGGGAGGAGCGCCCCGGGGACCGCTTTCGGGCCAGAGGGTTTTATACTGATCCATGGCCGCCAGTGACATGGCTTCCCACACGGGTCCGCAGCCCAGGGCGGCGTCACCCACATTGGAAACGACGATCCCCGGTTTGCGGTTTATCCTTTTGAACAGGGCCGCCCCGGTGGCGATATCCGCGGAGCCCCCCACAATGGCATTGTTGGGCATGGAGCCGAAGGGGAGGAAGTAGGCGTGCATGGAACCCCCAAGGCCCCGGTTAAATCCGGCGTTCCGGGCGAATATTTCGCCTAATGCGCCGTAGAGCACAAAGTTTTCCGCCAGGTCTTTAACGTTACTGTGCTTTACCTTTTCCGCCATCCGCAGGGTGTCCCCGCCGAGGAATTCCTTCATGATCTTTTCAAGCGATTTTTCATCGAGCTTTTCCACCGCCGAAAGGCACTTGGCGAGAATTTCGCCGTGGCTCCGGTGGGAACCGAAAATAAGATCGTCGATGCCGAGATTTACGCACTGCCCGACAGCCGCCGCTTCCTGCCCCATGGAAAGATGGGCCGGCCCCTTGTGGTTGTACTCAATGCCGTTCCATGCACCCTGGATCTTGAAGGTGTTCATCATGTTTTCAAATTCACGGATGGTGAGCATATCGTACAGTATGCGGACAAGCCCTTCCTTGCCGTAGGTCTTCAGCTCCGCGGCAAAATCGCTTTTATACTGATTGACGGGGATATCCTTGATTTTCAGGATCTGTGGTTTCCGGACTTCTGAGGGGTCTACAAAAATTGACTTGGGCATCTTATTCTCCTTATTTGCCTTAAAAATTCCACACCGCGTCGCGGATAACTTCGCAGACGCTGGGGTGGGGGAATATCATTTGTTTCACATCGGCGATCCGGGTTTCGTTTTCGATGAGCGCCGCGGCGCCCCAGATCATTTCCGAAGCATAGGGTCCCAAAACATGGACGCCCAGGATCACTTCGGTTTTTGCGTCGATGATTACCTTTACGTTTCCCGGGGCTTTTACGCCGTTTTCCGCGATAAAGCGCCCGGATAAAAGCATGGGAACCGCGGACTTCTTTATGGCGATCCCGGCGGCGAGGGCTTCCTGTTCGGTCATGCCAACCCCCGCGGCTTCGGGGATGCTGTACACCGCCCAGGGGACCGCGTTGTATCTCATCGTATCATTACTGCTGCCCCCTTCAAGGAAAGCGCAGATGTCGTTTACCGCAACTTCCGCCATGCGGTAGGCCGAATGGGCAAGCATGCTGCGGCCGTTCACGTCACCCGCGGCCCAGACGCCGCTGATGTTGGTCCGCATCCGGCTGTCCACGGTGACCCCCTTTCCGGTTACGTCAATCCCCGCTTCCTTTGCGCCCCAGGAAAGGGTTTCCGCCCGGCGGCCTGCAGCCATGAGCACTAAATCTGCGGCGACAGACTGGTCCTTCCCGTTCTTGTCGGTAAAGAACACGGTTCCCCCTTCGATGCGGGTAACCTTGCAGCCCAGATTAAAGCCGGTGTTTTTGAGCACCCTGCGCAGCAAGGGCGCCTGATCCTTATCCATGGGGGGGATGATTTCATCCAGCATTTCCACCACCGACACTTCGCTTCCCAAAGTGCCGAAGAGGCTGGCGAATTCGATACCGATAACCCCGCCGCCTATGACGCAGAGCTTCTTTGGCACAGCGCTCACCGACAGTAATCCTGTGGAGTCCAGCACTTTCGGGTTATCCCTTGCACCGGGTATGGGTGGCATAGCCGGCACGGAACCCGCCGCCACCAGGATAGCCTTTGTCTCGTGGATCGTCTCGCTGCCATCGCTCAGAACCTTCACCGCCCGGGCCGCGCCCTTTACTTCGACAAGGCCGGTTCCGCTGAGGACTTCTACTTTATACCGCTTCATCTGGGAGGTTACGCCGGAACGGAGGGACTGTACCACCTGTTCCTTCCAGGCCATCATCTCCGCAAGATTAAAGGAGACCTTTTCGGCATGAACGCCGAACCGTTCCCCCTCGGATGCGTGGAGATAGTACTTCGCCGAATTGAGCAGCGTCTTGGTGGGGATACAGCCCACGTTCAGGCAGGTTCCCCCCAGGTGTTCTTTTTCCACCAGGAGAACCTTTTTGCCCCGGTGGCCCAGCCGTTCCGCCGCCAGATACCCTCCGGGGCCCCCGCCGATAATAATCACATCATACATATCCGTTACTCCTTATTTCGCAATCCAGAGATCGATGTCCCGGATGGCGCCGCAGAAGGCCTTGAGGAATTCCGCCGCCGGAGCCCCGTCCACCACCGCATGATCGATGGTCAGACTGAACCCAAGACAGGGCTGAATTTCGTATTGCCCGGGGGCAACTTCAACCGGTTTGGGCTGGATGCCGCAGACCCCCAGGATCGCAACTTCCGGTATATTGATAACCGGGGTAAAGCTTTCGATCCCCGTGTTTCCCAAATTGGTAACCGTCAGGGTGGAACCGTGGAGATCGTCCGGGCTTATGGCCCCGTTCCGGCAGGCCTCCGCCAGCTCCTTTGCGCCGGTCGATATTTGCGACAGTAACAGTGTTTCTGCGTTGCGGAGCACGGGAACCATGAGCCCCCGCGGGGTTGAAACCGCCACCCCAAGATGGACCGCCTTAAAGGTACGGAGGGTATCGCCGAGTTTGTGGGCGTTCATGTAGGGATGCAGGGGCAGTACCCGGGAAGCGGCAAACAAAACCAAATCGTTGATGGTGATCTTGTTCAGCCCCAGCTCCGGCGCGCTTGCCTTAAACCGGGCCCTCAGCTTTTGCAGGGGGACCGCAGTAACACTGGCGTTCAGGGTGAATGCCGCAGTGGTATTGTGGGAGCTCATCATCTGATCCGCAATGATCCTGCGGATACCCTTGATAGGAGTGTCGGTGTATTCCCCCGCCTGGGCCGCAGCGGTCTTCTCGCCCGATGCTGTTGCGCCGGAAGCTGCTCCCGCCGCCACATCCGCCAAAGTAAGCCGCCCGCCTATGCCCGAACCGGGTCCCGCAGGAACAGCGCCGCCCTCAGCAATGCGCCGCCGCAGTTCGTCCTTAGCCGCCGCGGTAAGGGGAGGCCGCCCGGCAATGGCGGCGGCCACATCCGCCTCTATGATGCGCCCCTCAGGGCCGGTCCCTGGGATAGTCCGCAGGTCCACTGCTTCGCTTTCCGCCAACTTCTTCGCCCGCTTTGACACGGCGATGTGTTCGCCCGGTAAGGGGGCAGATTGGGTTGCAGCGGATGCCGTCGCAGCCTGAGCCGGGCCGGGTCCTGCTGACGCATCTTGCGCCGGTACTGCCGCCGCTCCCTGTGGAACCGCAGCCTCCTGTGGCGCCGCCGCCGCGCTTCCCGCAACAGCCCCTTCCCAGGCTTCGCCGGGATTGCCAATCACCATGATGGGCTGGAGGACCGGTACGTCGTCCCCGGCCTCCGCAAGAATTTTCAAAACCGTTCCTGCGGCGCCGGCGGGAATTTCAAAGGTGGCCTTGTCGGTTTCCACGATACATACCGGGGAATCGGCCCCCACGGTATCACCTTCCTTCACCTTCCACTCACCGATAATGCAGGACTCCACCGTATTGCCCTGCCGTGGCATGATCAGCACATGAGCCATAGTCCTCTCCTTCTAACTATTATGAAACCAGTACCGCGTAACGGTTTGGTCCCTTTCTTCATTAATGTGAAGGATGCCGGGATCATCCTTCATTTCCTCCGCCGCGCCGGGGGAAATTTGGCTGTCGGTGATGATGCCGTCCGCCGCAGACAGGGGCATGATGGTAACAGGACCCGCCTGGTTGTACTTGGTTGAATCCGCCAGCAGGATGAGCCGTCCGGCCCGCTCCTTCATCACCTTGATGATTTCACCGCCTTCAAGCAGATCCGTGGTGATCCCGTGTTTGGCGTCGAAGCCGTCGGTACCCACAAAGGCAAAGCTCACGTTGAAGCGGCGTATGGTTTCTATGGCGATGGAACCCACAAAGGATTCGGTGCTGTGGCGGAATTCGCCGCCGCAGAGGGTTATCCGCAGGGCGGTGTTGTTTTTCGCCGCGTTAAAGGCCAGCACCGAATTGGTGATCACGTGGATATCCCGTTTACCGCTCAGGTAGCGGCAGACCAGAGCCGGGGTGGTGCCCGCCTCTATCATGATGGTGTCCCCGTTCTGCACCAGCGCCGCCGCCGCCCGGGCGATGTTCTGCTTCTCCTCCGGGCGGAGGTTCTGCCGTTCCATGATGTCCGGGTGAATCGAGGGGACCGCGCCGCCGTGGACCCGGCTTAGAAGCCCCCGCTTCTCCATGTTTTTCAGGTCCGTACGTATGGTAACTTCCGACACCGAAAGGTCCCGGCTCAAATCGGCCACGGAAATCGTCCCCCGTTCCAGGAGTGAGTCAAAGATGATGCGTTCCCTTCCGGCTATTTCCGTCATATTTTTGTTTATAACATCTTATAAAAAGAAAAGCAAGCGATCCGAAAGGATTTTACAAGAAAAACGTAAAAACAGCTTGCCGAACCCTTATTTTTTTGATAATCTAAACTTACGATAAGGGGGAAACTATGGGACTACCGGAACTCAGCGCCGTCTCTCAATTTTACGGCTCCAATCCCGATTATGTGATCGCCGGGGGCGGCAACACCTCATTCAAAGATAAGGATTTCATCTATATAAAGGGCTCCGGTATAAGCCTTGCCAGGGCGAGGCCTGAGGACTTCGTGAAAATGGACCGGGCAAAACTGGGCCAAATCTGGGAAAAATCCTATCCCGCAGACACGGACCGGCGGGAATCGGCGGTCCTTGCGGACATGATGGCCGCCAAATGCCCCGGGGAGGAGCAGAAGCGGCCCAGCGTCGAAACCCTCCTCCACGACCTCCTTCCCTTTGCCTACGTGGTCCATCTGCATCCCTCCCTGGTCAACGGCCTTACCTGCTCCCAAAAGGGGGAAGCCGCCGCCCTTGAGCTTTTCGCCGGTGACGGCCTCTGGCTGCCCTCAATCAACCCCGGCTATATCCTCTCATTGGAAGTAAAGAAAGCCGCGGAAACCTTTAAAAAAGCCAGGGGGAAGACCCCGGACATCATCTTCCTCCAGAACCACGGGATCTTTGTTGGGGCCGATACGGTGGATGGCATCAAGGCCATTTACAAGCGGATTATGGAAACCCTGGAAAAGAAAATTGTACGGAAGCCGGACTTCAGCCAAAGGACCACGGTATTCAAATTTTCCGAATGGATGGGCCGGGCCTTATGCGGTCTTGCCCAGAGGGAAAGGAATAGCAGCGATCCCTGGTATGTCCATTTTGAATATAACGCCGAGATTGCCCGTCTGGTAAAGGACCGGCAGGCCTTTGCGCCGGTCTCATCGGCCTTTACCCCGGATCATATCGTCTACGCCGGCAGCGACCCTCTTTTTATCGAAGACGGAAATGACATGAGCAGTATCGCCGCCGAAGCCTGGAAAAAACACCGGGAAAAAACCGGCCGGATTCCCAAAATAGCCGCCGTCCAGGGTCTGGGAATTTTCGGGCTCGGCAATTCGGAAAAAACCGCCAAAACCGCCGTGGAACTTTTCATTGATACCGTCAAGGTGGCGGTCTATGCGGAAAGTTTCGGCGGCGGTCGCTTTATGGACGATGACCAGATTAGCTTTATTAACAACTGGGAAGTTGAGCGCTACCGGGCCAGGCAGTCGGGTTGAAATGAGCCTCTATTCCAATAGGGTTTCTGTTAATGTATTAATGCGGTACTCCCGGGGAGAGAAGCCGGAATATTTCTTGAAGCACCTGCTGAAATAATTACTGTCATTATACCCCAGATCCAGGGCGATCTCGGTTATGGGTTTCGCCGTCCGGATCAGATCATCCTTGGCCCGTGAGACGCGAAGATGGTTGATGTATACAAAGGGAGAACAGCCAAGATAATGCTTGAAAACACGCAGAATATGGCTTGCGGACATACCGGATACTTCAATCAGGTCTTCCATGCTGAGGGACCGGCGGTAATTTTCTTTCACATAATCAAATAATTTTGCTACGTTGGCGCCAAAACTGATCTTGCCGCTGTTCTTTTTCCCGTAGTTACGCAGCAGCAGAATAAAAAAGTGCAGCACCTGGCTTGCGGCGCTTACCCGGTACCCTGTGGGGTGATCATTCATTTCACTATAGGCGGATTCAATCAGTGTTTTTGCTTTCAGGAAGGTGTCAAAATCCATTTTGAAGTGGCTGATGGGATTTTTATCCGGTTTATCCCGGGGCTCTTCCCCAAACAGGGTCTGATAACCCGGAAGGGATTGTATGCCGAAATAATCTTCCATAAAAAAAGAGGGCTTTACTAAAATGTTCATCAGGGTGAGGGAGCGGATATTTTTATAACCATGGACCTGGCCGGGCTTAACACTCAATACATCACCGCTTTGAATCTCATAGGCGTCACTGATCGTAAGATGGGTAGCCTTCCCGGAAAACACCAAAGCTATTTCATGGAAATCGTGGGCATGCAGGGGAAAAGCCTGCTGGGGATCCCGATATTCAAACTGGATGGGCAGACAGGGATCGAGCCAGTATTTTTTTGATTCCAGCTGAAACATATTTTAGCGCATCTCCCTTTTCGAGAAAAGTATATGGCCGGTCTTTTTCAGCTGCCGCACATATTATTCAAGAATAGCACAATACCGCCATGCTTGTCTTGCCCTATTCGCCAAAGTATATAGATTAGACCTTTGGTGTTTTTGTGCTGATATTGCCGTTATTGTGATGGTCCTTTCGGAAAAATGGGTCAAGAATGGTATTAATTTTGACCTAATCTCAGGAGGAACTATGAAAAGAAGTGCTTTGTTATTAGCGGCTTTACTTTTACCGGCAATGCTTTTTGCCGGCGGCGGCCAGCAGAAAGCGGCGGATGGCGGCGGGTATCTCCGTTTCGCCTGGTGGGGTAATACTACCCGGGATGAGCGGTCTATCAAAGTAGCCCAGCTCTTTATGGAAAAGAACCCCGGCGTTACGGTAGAAACCGAACCGACTCAGTGGGACAATTACTGGCCCAAGCTGAATACCCAGGCTGCCGCCGGGAGTCTGCCGGATATAATGCAACAGGACTATCAGTATATTCTCCAGTATACCGAGCGGAACCAACTGGTGGATATGAATACCTATGTTAAAAACGGCGTAATCGATCTGTCCAAATGGGACGAGTCCAGCCTGGCTTCGGGCCGCCTGAACGGAAAGCTCATCGCCCTGAACCTGGGTACCAATGCCCTGGGTCTCGGCGTTGATATCGGGGCCCTCAAAGAGGCCGGCGTTACCATTAACGATACCACCTGGACCTGGAAGGATTTTGAACAGGCCGCGTTGGCTGTCTATCAGAAGACCGGGAAACAGACTGCGATCGAGCGCAATCAGGCCCACATGAATTGGGAGCATATTGTCCGCCAGTTTGGATTGCCCTTCTTCGCGCCGGATCACAAGAGCCTGGGCTTTACAAACAGCGCTCCTGCCCGGGCTGCCCTGAAAGAAAATCTTGACATGTATCTCAGGCTCAGGGCCGCGGGCGCCCTCTACGATCCTGAAGATTCTTTTATCGCCGGTAAGGCAATGGAAGAAGAGCCCATCTCCCAGGGGAAAGCCTGGAATGGTTTCTATTGGAGCAATCAGCATGTGGGCTTTGCGAACGCCGGGAAGAAACCCCTTGAGTATTACATGTACCCCACGGTTAACGGGAACAAGGCGCCCTATGGCACCTACCTTAAGCCCTCCCAATTTATCTCCATGCTTTCATCTTCAAAGAGCCAGGATTTGGCCGCCAAGTTTGTCAATTTCTTTATCAACGATCTTGAAGCCAACCGTATCCTTCTGGCTGAACGGGGCATCCCGGTTCCCACCGATGTCCGCGCCGATCTGTCCCCCCGGGTTGATCCCGGCATGAAGTACCTTTTCGATTACATCACCAAGGTAACGCCTTACACCACGCCGATTGATCCTCCCGATGCGCCCCAGGCCGGTGAAGTCCGGGACGTTATGCGGCCGATTCTTCTCCAGTGTTTAACCGGCAAACTGGATTCCGCCACAGCGGTGGATGAAATGATCAAAGCCGCCAACGCGGTTCTGGCCCGGTAAGAAATTGCGGAACTAAGGCACGACCACGAACCACACGAACCTCGCAAACTTTTTTTGCCTTCGGTGTGGTTCGTGGTTTATTCATAATAAAGGAGGGGTTCTGTGCAGGGTGTTTATACCGGTAAACGGCAGGTAAAAGAAGATATTGCGGGGTACCTGTTCATCAGCCCCTGGCTTATAGGTTTTTTTGCCTTTTCCGTTATTCCCATTACCATGTCCCTTTATTTTTCCTTTACCAATTATGATATCCTGGGATCTCCCATTTTTAACGGCGTCGCCAATTTCAAGCGTATGTGGACGGACGCACGGTTCTGGAAATCTCTCAGGGTGACTTTTACCTACGCCTTTATTTCGGTCCCGTCGCGCCTTGTTTTTGCTTTTCTTATCGCCGTCCTTTTCAAACGGGCTTCCCGGATGATCCGGTTTTACCAGGCCGCCTATTACCTGCCTTCCCTGGTGGGTGGCAGTATTGCTGTGGCGGTTATATGGCGGCGTATGTTTGGCTCCGATGGTATTATCAACATCTTCCTTCAGTTTCTGGGGGTCAACAGCACCAGGAGCTGGATCGGGAATGCCGGTACAGCCCTGTGGGTGATCATCATTCTCGCAGTTTGGCAATTCGGCTCCTCTATGCTGATTTTCCTTGCGGGTTTACGGCAGATCCCCAAGACCTACTACGAGGCCGCTTCCATTGACGGCGCGGGATGGGTAAGCCAGTTTTTCCATATCACCCTTCCTCAAATGACACCGATTATTTTCTTTAATCTGATTATGCAGTTAATCAACGGGTTTACCGTTTTCAGCCAGGCCTTTATTATTTCAGGCGGCGGAGGAGAGCCCCAGGACAGCACCCTGGTCTATGCCCTGTACCTGTACCTCAGGGCCTTTGCGTATAACGAAATGGGTTACGGCTCCGCTCTGGCCTGGGTACTGGTTTTGATCATCGCGGTCTTTACGGGACTCATTTTTAAAACTTCCGACCGGTGGGTGTACTATGAATCATAAAACACGGCGTTTAATAAACATACGGAACGGCATTGTCTTTCATGCGGTGGCCCTCGCCCTCGGTTTCTTTATGCTCTATCCCCTGCTCTGGATGGCGTTAGGCTCTTTCAAGCCCACGGAAGAAATCTTCGGTACCCTGTCCCTGATCCCCAAGAATTTTACCATCCAGAATTATATCCGGGGCTGGCGCTACAACGGGATGAATACCTTTACTACTTTTTACCGTAACTCCTTTATTGTTACGGGTTTTTCTACCCTGGGGGCGGTACTCATGTCTTCCCTGGTGGCTTACGGTTTTTCCCGGATCCACTTCAGGGGAAATAAATTCTGGTATGCCTGCATGTTCCTTACCCTCATGCTGCCCTATCAGGTGGTCATGGTCCCCCAGTTTATCCTCTTTTTTAAACTGGGCTGGGTGAATACCTTCCTGCCCCTCATCGTGCCCCAGTGGGGCGGCCAGGCCTTCTTTATTTTCCTGATGGTTCAGTTTTTCCGGGGTATTCCCATGGAACTGGATCAGAGCGCCATGATCGACGGGTGCAATAAATTTACCATCTTTGCCAGAATCCTCTTCCCCCTGATAAAGCCGGCCCTTATCACCTCCGCCATTTTCAGTTTTTACTGGCGCTGGGAGGACTTCCTTGGACCCCTCTTGTACCTCAACCGGCCGCGGACCTTTACGGTGTCCCTGGCCATGCGCCAGTTCGCCGACCCCACCTATACGGACTGGGGCGCCATTTTTGCCATGGGCACCCTTTCGCTCATGCCCTCGCTGATCATCTTCTTTATCTTCCAAAAATACATTGTGGAAGGGATCGCGACTTCGGGGCTAAAGGCGTAGGTTTACTGTGGAGCCTTATTTTGACGAAAGCCGGGCAATCGCCGGTTTTGCCGCAGGAAGGATTGAAACCGTACTGGAGGTGATCGCAAACCGCTACATCGCCGCGAACCCCCGCTACGATTATACGGGCCGTCCCTTTACCACCCGCGGGATTATACGAAACAAGAACTACCGTTACGAAGCGGATTTTGAAAAAATCTTCCCCGCAGCCGGCGACGGCGCCTATGTCTATGTGTGGGGAAAGTACCGCGCCGAGGATGAGGGCTGCCTCAAGTTTACCCTGATTCCCAAGGGCCCTGCAAAAATCTGGATGAACGGAGAGATGATCTGCGCCACCGGGGTTGAAGCGGAGCGCTATACAGATGCGGAGGTCCCCGTCAGCCTGCCGCTCCGTAAGGGCTGGAATCACCTGGTTCTGCGCTTTACCCGCACCAAAGCGGGCTTTGGGGGCGAGTTTGGCACCTGGCTCGGCAAACTGGACTATTATTTTTTCCGGGGCCTGTCCCCTGTGGGTCTCCCCGAGATGGAAGGATTTGATTATACCGCTCCAATAGAATCACCTTTGGCAGATTTTTCTCCGGAATGTTTGGCCCCCCTTTGTCTTCCCCTGCCCCGGTGGTCTACAGAGGAAAATGCCGCGGGCTGTTTCGGCCGCATCCTGGGCCGCGTGCCGGATAACCGGGCCATTGCCCGTACCCTTGTCTATTCCCCGGTCCGCGCCCGGTATAGATTCTCCCTTAACCACACCGGGAACTGTTCCCTATGGGTTGGAACCGGGCAGGTCCTTGCCGCCCTTGGCGCCGGCAGCAGTAACGCTGAATATACCCTGGAAGCGGGGTTCAATCAGATTGCCGTAATTTCTGAATGTACCCCAGACGGCGCTGCGGGGAGTACCCCCGGCAATTTTGCCTGGGATTTTACCCTAAAGACCGAAGCTGCGCTTGGGCTTCCCCCGATCCGCTTTGTCAATCCATTCTTTCCGGAACACAGCGATTCTGCGGCGGGGGAAGCTCAAGAATTTTCCTGGGTCTACGCCGGGCCCTTCAGGAATACTACCGATGCAGAATTGCTGAACTTTGACCGGGATTTGCCCGTGGGCGGGGAGGGTGAAAAGACCTTCTGGCGTCTTGACATGAGTGGCGGCTGGGCCCGGCTCTACAACGAGAATGCCCTCTACGGTCACTGGAATTATCCTTTGGGGGTTACCCTCTACGGCCTTATCGAGACCGCCCGGTATTTTGAAAAAAAAGGAAAAGACAGTATCATTGGCGGTTATGTCAGGGACCACGCTGCAAAATCGGTCCGTACTTTGGACTACGCTCTTTTCGACAAGGAACACTTCGGCGGGGCCACTACGGTGCATCATCTCCTCACCTCCATCGACAGCCTGGATGACTGCGGTTCCTTTGGTTCACTTATACAGGAAGCGGCGAAGGACTATGACATCGGGGATTTCAGGCGGGCGGCGGATTATGTGGGGGAACATATCCTGCATAAGCAGGACCGGCTCCCGGAGGGAACCTTTTTCCGCAGACAGCAGATGCATCATTTCCATAACGGAACTCTCTGGGCGGATGATCTTTACATGAGCGTCCCCTTTCTCTGCCGTTACAGTCAACTGAAAGAAGATCCTTCCATTCTGGATGACGCGGCAAATCAGTTTGAGGGATTCAAGAAGCATCTTTTTATGGAAGACCTCAAGCTTATGGCCCATGTGTACGATTTTAAGCGGGAGATGAATACGGGAATTCCCTGGGGTCGGGGCAACGGGTGGACCATCTTCTCATTGACAGAATTACTGATGGTATTACCGGAGGATCATCCTAAACGCAATTTTTTGCTCGGCTTTTTCAGAACCCTTGCGGCAGGATACCTTGCCTGCCAGGATGCCGATGGGATGTGGCATCAGGTGCTGAACATGCCATTGTCGTATCCGGAAACATCCTGTACCGCCATGTTCATCTGCGCCTTTTCCCGGGGCATCCGGAACCACTGGTTCGATGGGGATACCCTGCAGTACAGTATCGCTGCGGACAAGGCCTGGCGGGCCCTGGAACGGAATTCCATTGATCGTGAAGGAAATGTTTACGGCGTCTGCCGGGGATCGGAATTCGCCTTTAATCCACGTTACTATGCGGAACATCTTCTGCCCCGGCTTAACGATACCCACGGCATAGGAATAGTGCTTCTTGCGGGGGTGGAACTGCTTAAATTAAAGGAACATACAACGAAGCTTCAAGGAGGAGTATAACCATGCATGCCAAGACCGGAAATTTGAAAATCTGTTATATCGGCGGGGGCTCCCGTAACTGGACCTGGGTCCTGATGCAGGATCTGGCCTTTGAAAAAGATATCGCCGGGGTCATCGAGCTCTACGATATAAAACCGGAAGCCGCAAAGAGCAACGAGATAATCGGCAACGCCCTTATGGCGAAGCACAATAGTGCGCCGCATAACGAGGGGCGCTGGAAATTCCACGCCAACCCTTCTTTGGCGGACGCCCTGACCGGCTGTGACTTTGTGTTTGTCTCGATACTGCCCGCCGACTTTGAGGAGATGGCGGTAGATGTCCATGGGCCGGAGAAATACGGCATCTATCAGTCCGTAGGGGACACCGCCGGAGCGGGGGGACTTATACGGGCCCTGCGGACCATCCCCCAGTTTCGGGAAATCGCCCGCGCAGTAAAGCAGTACGCCCCGGATAGCTGGGTTATCAATTACACGAACCCCATGAGCATCTGCACCCGCACGCTGTACAAGGAGTTCCCCGGCATAAAGAGTTTCGGCTGCTGCCACGAGGTGTTTAACACACAGAAGCTGTTGGCAGCGGTGCTGGAAGAAGCGGGGCTTGCCCCCAGGGGCAGCATCAGGCGGGAGGACATCAGGACCAGCGTATTGGGGATCAATCATTTTACCTGGATGGATAAGGCGTCCTGGAAGGACATCGACATCTTCCCCTATTATAAAAGCTTTGTTGATAAATATGCCGATGCGGGCTTCCGGGGCGCCAAAGCCGCCACTACCTTTGCTCAAGGCAATGCCAAAGGCATTGACTCCGGGAGCGCCGGAGCAGAAGACCCCGATGAAGCGGTGCGGCGCAAGTACTTCTCCTCGGCTGAACGGGTGAAGATGGACCTGTTCCGCCGCTACGGCCTTATCGCCGCCGCAGGGGACCGGCACCTTGCCGAGTTCTGTCCCCACTCATGGTATCTGGCAAACCCCGCCCAATCGGAAAGCTGGGGCTTCTCCCTTACGCCGGTCTCCTGGCGTATAAGCAACCGCGAGAAACTGATTGCGCAGGCCAAAGCCTACCGGGACGGCGCCGCAACCCTGACCCCCGTGGCGTCCGGCGAAGAGGGCCTTAAGATACTCAAGGCCCTGCTGGGCCTCGGCGATCTCGTAACAAACGTGAACCTGCCCAATCAGGGCCAGATGCCCGATCTGCCCATTGATGCCGTGGTTGAAACCAACGCTTCTTTCTCACGGGACAACATTCAGCCCCTGGTCACCGGCGGCCTTCCCCTGGATGTCCGCGCCCTGGTTATGCCCCATGTATTGGCCCAGGAGGGCATCATAGAAGCGGTGTTTGAAAATGATGCAGACCCTATAGGGTCTGTTGAAAAGGCCTTCCGGGTGTTTTCCCAGGATCTTGCGGTACAGGCATTATCCTTCAAAGACGCCCGTGCGCTCTTTGATGAAATGTGCGCCGGGACACTCAAAGGGACAAAATGATCGACAGGCAGCGCCTGGTAACACGGCATAATCCGGTCTACACAAAATTACAAAAAGATGCGCCCCTCTCGGTGGGTAACGGCAGATTTTGCTTTACCGCCGACTGGACCGGCCTGCAAACTTTCTACGATGACTATGCCGCTGCCGGTGATGCCTTCCCCCTTTGCACCATGGCAGAATGGGGCTGGCATTCTTATGCCGATGCTCCCGGGGATGATTCGGATCTGCGCCTTACCCCCTTTGATACTCAAGGGAGGCCCGTAGCTTATGCCGTTGATGATAAGGGCCAGGAAGAACTGTTCAAGGGCCTGCGCCGGAATGCCCACAAGTTTCACCTGGGCAGGATCGGCTTTGATATTAACGGTAAGCCCCTTACGCAGGAAAACTGTCGGCCCGGCAAACAAACCCTCAATCTGTGGGAAGGAATTTTATCATCGGAGTTTACGATTGATGGCCGGCCGGTCCTCACCGAGACCTTTGTCCACCCCCATGAAGATACCCTGTATGTGCGTGTTGTTTCCCCGCTCCTGGCCACAGGAAAACTGCGTCTGAATATCAGCTTCCCCTACGGCAGTCACAAAAAATCCGCCGCCGATTTTACTTCCCCCGAATTGCATACCACCGCCCTGACCGCAAAAAACACCCTGGGTAATACCCAGGGCATCATTCTGGAGCGGATGATGGACAGCGTCAAATACCGCGTGACCCTTGGCTTTACCGGCCTGTCCTGTAACGCAGCGCCCGGTCCGCTTCCCACACATACCGCAGCATTTACCGCTGACACCGATACTGTGGAGCTGGCTTTCCGGTTTGAGCCGTTTTGCATACCGGTTATGAATATTGATAGTAATAGTAATGCTGTTGTAGAGGCATATCCTCCGTCCTTTACCGAAGCGCGCCGATCCTGTGCTGATTTCTGGAAAAATTACTGGACGCAAGGCGGCGCTATGGACTTTTCCGGTTCTACCGACAGCCGTGCGGAGGAACTTGAACGGCGTATCGTGCTTTCGCAGTACCTTACGGCGATTCAAAGCCGGGGCAGCCTGCCCCCGGCTGAAACGGGGCTTACCTGTAACAGTTGGTATGGCAAGTTTCATCTGGAAATGCACTACTGGCATTCCCTCCATTTTGCCCTTTGGGGTAGACCGGAGGAACTTAAAAAAAGCCTCAGCTTTTATAAAAAGATCCTGAGCGCAGCGCGGAAGCTTGCTATCTCCCAGGGCTATAAAGGGGCCCGGTGGCCCAAGATGTGCGACCCATCAGGGTATAACACACCCTCGTCAATAGCGGTACTGTTGATTTGGCAGCAGCCCCATCCGATTATGCTTGCGGAATTCTGCTATCGGGCCGCCCCCGAAGAAGCCTTTTTACATGAGTACCGGGATATTATCGTAGAAACCGCTGAGTTTATGCAGAGTTTTGTCCATTGGGTGAGCCCGGATCGCTGCGTGCTTGACGCCCCCTATATTCCCGCCCAGGAACGGTTCGATCCGGTGACTGTGTTAAACGCCGCCTACGAACTTGAGTATTTCCGTTGGGGCCTGAAACAGGCGGATATCTGGCTGGAGCGGCTGGGAGAAGCGCCCCGCTTTAGTGATACTGCGGAAAAGCTGGCCCTTCCCGCGCAAAAGGACGGCGTATACCTGTCCCACGAAAACTGTCCGGATACTTTTACTGCGCTGCCTTTCTACACCGACCATCCGTCCATGCTGGCAATGTACGGTATCCTCAACAGCGATAAGGTTGATCCCGCAATCATGGCGGCTACCCTCGACAGGGTACTAAAGGTGTGGGATATGCAGTCCCTCTGGGGCTGGGACTTTCCCATGATGGCCATGACCGCCTGCCGCCTTGGCCGGTACGACGATGCCATTAATCTCCTGCTGATGGACAGCCCAAAGAACACCTGTTTACCCAATGGCCACAACAAACAAAGCGGCAGTGACGCTCTGCCCCTGTACCTCCCCGGTAACGGCGGTATTCTGATCGCGGCCGCTATGCTGGCCGCTTGTTACGGTGATAGTAACACTATTACCAACAGCAAAGCTGTTGCCTCATTTCCCAAAGGCTTTACCGTACAAACGGAGGGACTCCATGGGTATCTCTGATATCAAATACGCGATCCCTTTGGCCATATTGACGTTTTTATGCTAATATTGCCGTTAATGTGATGGTCCTCCCGGAAAAATGGGTCAAGAATTATTTAGCAATTACGCCTTAAGGAGGACTTATGCAGCAAAGGGATTGGGGAAAAGCCATAAAGGAAAACCTTTCCAGTTATGCCTTTTTGGTCCCCTGGTTAATCGGGTTTTTTGTACTCACCTTATACCCGATGGTTTATTCGTTGTATCTGTCGTTCACACAGTACAATGTTTTACAGCCCCCCAAGTGGATCGGGATGCGGAACCTCTTTGTGATGTTCGTGGGGAATGATGAGTATCCCAAGGATGAGCGGTTTCTCAATTCACTGCTGGTGACCTTCAGGTTTGTGTTCGTGTCGGTACCGCTCAAGCTGGCCTTCGCCCTGATGGTCGCCATGCTGATGAACCAAAAGCTCCGTCTCATTTCGTTCTACCGTACTATTTACTATATCCCGACCCTGCTCGGCGGCTCGGTGGCGATTGCGGTGCTCTGGCGGCGGCTCTTTGCCGCAGACGGTATCGTCAACAATATCCTGCACGCAGCCTTTGGCGTGAACCCGCCGGCGTGGATTTCAGACCCCAGCTATGCGCTGTCCACCCTGATACTGCTGGCGGTTTGGCAGTTCGGCTCGCCCATGATTATCTTCCTTGCGGGCTTAAAGCAGATCCCCAACGAATACTACGAGGCGGCGAGCGTTGACGGCGCGGGCAAGGTCCGTCAGTTCTTTAACATTACCCTGCCGTCCCTGTCGCCGATTATTTTCTTCAACCTGGTCATGCAGATGATCAGCGCCTTCCAGTCATTCACCCAGGCGTTTATTGTCTCAGGCGGCACGGGCGGGCCGGTTGACTCGACCATGTTCTACAGCCTGTACCTGTACCTCAAGGGCTTCGCTTTCTATGAGATGGGCTACGCATCGGCAATGGCGTGGATACTCCTGCTCATCATCGCGCTTCTCACCGGGTTGACCTTCAAGTTTTCCGGGTCCCTTGTCAGCTACGGAGGTAATTAATGAAAACGGAAACAGGCAAAACTATTTTCGCTGGTTTTTCAAACCTCTTTATTATCGTGCTTGGTATCGGGATGCTGTATCCGGTCATCTGGCTGATAGCCGCGTCTTTCAAGACAGGCAATACCATTTTCAGTGACCCCGGTTTGATACCCAAAGCAGTAACCCTGCAAAACTACGTCAAAGGCTGGGACGGCATCGGCATTGTTACCTTCGGCGCGTTTTTTCGGAATTCGTTTTTTGTGTGCATACTCTGCGTTATTGCCAACGCCGTCTTTTGCACCCTCACCGCTTATGCCTTTGCGCGGCTTGAGTTCGTGGGCAAAAAGTTTTGGTTTGCCATTATGATGCTGACCCTGATGCTGCCCGCCCACGTTACCACCATACCGCGGTATATCATCTTCCGGTCCTTCGGCTGGATTGATACCTATATGCCGCTGATTGTACCAAAACTGTTCGCCACCGACGCCTTCTTTGTGTTTTTGCTGGTGCAGTTTATCCGGAGCCTGCCGAAAGATCTGGACGAGTCGGCGCGTATTGACGGGTGCGGTAAATTCGGCATACTGGTGAGGATTATTCTGCCCCTCACGGTGCCGTCGATTATCACCACGGTGCTGTTCACCTTTTTGTGGACCTGGGACGACTTCTTCAATCAACTGCTGTATTTGAATTCACCGGAAAAGTACACCGTCCCCATGGGACTGCGGCTTTTTATTGATTCATCGGGTATGTCGTCATGGGGTTCGATGTTCGCCATGGCGGTCGTTTCCCTGATACCGAGCTTTGTGCTGTTCTTCTCATTGCAGAAGTATTTCGTGCAGGGCATCGCAACAACGGGTATGAAGGGATAGTTTGTCCCGTATCAATATTTTTAGGAGGTTCTTTATGAACAAAATGAGGCGATTTTCTTTTATCCTGCTCGCTCTGCTTTTGAGCGCAGCAATGGTTTTTGCGGGCGGAGGAAAGGATAACACCGGTTCTTCTTCAAGCGGCGGCGGCGCTTCAGGGGATATTGTGCTTCGCTGGGCGTTCTGGGGCAGTGAGACCCGGGTCAAGGCGAGTCAGGCGGCAATTGATGCGTTCCAGTCGGCGAACCCCGGTATCAAAGTCAATATTGAAGTATCAGGCGGTACGGGCGATCACTTTCAGAAAGTGGACACCCAGCTTGCCGGCGGAGCGGCCCCCGACATCATCCAGATGGGTGGTAACTATCCTGATTACATCGCCAAGGGCGTGACCCTGGATCTGACCCCCTATGTGGGCAAGGGACTTGATACCTCAAAGGTCGATGCGGGCGCCATTGCGGCGGGGTCTGCCAGCGGCAAGCTCTACGCCGTGTCCACCGGCGCCACGATTCCGGCGCTTGTGTACAACAAAACCCTGCTCGACAAGGCCGGCGCGCCGCTTCCGAAGGTGACGCAGACCTGGGCGGAGTTCCGCACATACCTCGATTCCATCAAATCAAGGCTGCCTTCCGGTGTGTATGCCCTGCAGGATTTTGGTTCCACCGCATCCGGCTCCACCGGCTTCGGTTACTGGCTCCGCGACAACGGCACGCCGATTTATGACGCTGTGACGGGAACAACTCCGGTGACTGCGGCTGATGCGACAAAGTTCCTCAATCAGTTCAAGGACTACCGTGACAACGGCCTCATACCCCCCGCAGCCATTGCGGCAGGCTATGCGGAAACCGGCGCCGATTCGTCGTCCCTGATTGCGGGTAAAGTCGCCATCGGCTTTATCGTGTCGAATCAGTTTGCCGGTTATCAGAGCAACACCACCGACGAGCTGGGCCTGATTGAAATGCCGAATGCGGCAGCCCGGAAAGCCCTGTGGCCCCAACTGAGCCAGGTGTATACGATTAACGCGGCCTCAAAAAATGTTGACGCGGCGATCAAGTTTGTGAACTTCCTGGTGAACAGCCCGGAAGCGGGAAAGATCATCGGCAATGACCGGGGTATTTCTTCTTCTGCAACATTCCGTGAAGGCGCCGCGTCAGTGGCGACCGATGCGGACAAAAAAGTGTTCGCCTACCACGACGTGGCCGCTACGCACACATCCCCTGAAACCGCGCACCTGCCCAATGACTCGGAGCTCAACAGCACCCTCAACCTGATTTATCAGAATGTGTCCTTTGGCAGGCTGGATACCACACGGGGCGGCCAGCAGATTTTTGAACTGCTGACGCGGCTGGCACGAAAGTAATCAGAGTCTGGTAATCAAGACTTGTTCGGCAACCAACCGGGTTGTCGAACAAGTCCACTATTTCAGCCTTTTCGCAATGGCCTCTACAAATTTCCAGGAGTCCAGAACTTTTGCCGGCGCCGGGTCGGCGAGGTGAGCAAGGTCGCCGGTCATGTCCCCTTCTTCAATGGTTCTGAGGGTTGCGTCCTCAAGATCCCTGGCGAATGTTTCAAGCTCCGGTGTGTTGTCAAGTTCCCCGCGTTTTGCCAGCGCGCCGGTCCAGGCGAAAATTAAGGCCACCGGGTTGGTGCTGGTTTTTTCTCCCTTCTGCCATCGGTAGTAATGCTGCTGCACCGTACCGTGGGCCGCTTCGTATTCCACCGCTCCAGAGGGGGACACCAGAACACTGGTCATCATCGCAAGGCTTCCGGAGGCGCTGGCGATCATGTCGCTCATCACATCCCCGTCGTAGTTCTTGCAGGCCCAGAGGAAGCCCCCTTCGCCCTTGACCACCCGGGCCACCGCATCGTCGATGAGGGTGTAAAAATAGGTGACCCCTGCGGCTTCAGCTTTGGCTTTAAATTCCCTTTCCCAAATGTCGTTGAAAATTTCCTTGAAACGGCCGTCGTAGGTTTTGCTGATAGTATCCTTGGTGGCAAACCACACGGGGAGTTTTTCATTAATGGCGTAGAGGAAACAGGCCCGGGCAAAACTGCGGATCGATTCATCAAGATTGTGCATCCCCTGGACTATACCCGCCCCCTTCATCTCCGCTACGGTGATTCGCCGTTCCCTGCCGTCCGCCGAGGTATACACCAGTTCCACCTTCCCCGCCCCGGGGATAGCCATCTCCACCGCCTTGTACACATCCCCGTAGGCGTGCCGCCCGATGACGATGGGTTTCTTCCAGGTTGATACCGAAGGGCTAATCCCCTTAACCTGAATGGGCTTGCGGAACACCGTGCCGTCCAGTATCGCCCGGATGGTTGCGTTGGGACTGGGGTACAGGTTCTTGAGCTTGTATTCGGTCTTGCGGGCCGCATTACTGGTAATGGTAGCGCACTTAACCCCTACCCCCAGCCGCAGAATGGCCCGGGCCGATTCAACGGTAACCTCATCGCCGGTGGCGTCCCGGTTCAAAAGCCCCAGGTCGTAGTATTCGCTTTTAAGCTCCACAAAGGGGAGGATCAGCTTTTCCTTGACCAGCGCCCAAAGCACCCGGGTCATCTCGTCCCCGTCAATCTCCGCCACCGCGTTCTTCATCTGAATTTTTTCCGCCATTACTGTTCCTCCATTTGTTTTATCATCTATAAGTATAACAGATTGTTGCTGATTCGTAAACTGCTTTCTTATGCGTCATGGTTTAGCGATTCCTCATGCAGCAGATTCTCCGGGATATTCCCCTCTATTGCACCTCCTTCCTGTACAAAGGAACTACCACGCCTATAGTATATCCCGCCGCCGTATGATTGTGCTTTATTGCCGCGTATAACTGCGTTGCCGTTCAGAGTGAAGGCGCACCCGTAATCTATCAATACCCCGCCGCCTGAGTATGCCGCCGTGTTTTCACTAATACTGCCGCCTGACATAGTCATGGTTGAATTTTGTGTTATGTGGACACCGCCCCCATTTTTTGCGGTATTACCACAAATTACCGCATTTCCGCTCATGGTAAATTTCCCATTACCAAGGAGGGCTACGCCGCCGCCGTTGAGCTTCTCCACTACATTACCTTCAATAACCGCGTTTTCTTCCATGGCAAAAACACTATGCCCTGTCCATTCAACACACACACCGCCGCCATTACTTGGCGCGCTATTGCCGCGAATCACCGCACTTCCCGTCATTCTGAAATTAGCGGTATCTCTAATATATACTCCACCGCCATTGAGCTCGGCAATGTTCCCCTCAATAATACCGGCAGACATAACCATAGTACTTTTTCCAACATAGACACCGGCGCCATAGACTGCCTTATTGGCAGCGCTGATAGAAGCGTTGCCATCAAGGGTAAGCCTTGTACCTTCGGTTACATAGATACCTCCGCCATAGTGCGCCGCATTGTTACTGACAGAGGCGCTGCCATCCAGGGTTAGCTTTGCGCCTTCAGTAGCAAATAAACCGCCGCCGTTAAACCGGATGGTTTTATTGCCCCGTATTTCTGCACTGCCGCTCATGGTAAACTCAGACGCATCCAAATAAACACCGCCTCCGCTACGCTGTGCGGTATTCTTAACGATAGAGCCGCCGGTCATGGCTGCTGCTGTATTTCTGCTTGCAAATATTCCGCCGCCGAATTCCGCATTGTTACCGGTAATTATCGTATTTTCACTTATGGTCAATTTAGTACGGTGAGCTATGTATATCCCACCGCCATTATCAGCTGCATTGTTACCGTATATCGCCGCATTACCGCTTAATGAAACAGACGCGTCTTCGTCCGCGCCAATTCCCCCTCCATTCTGCCTTGCCTGGTTATTCTCTATCTTGCCGCCCTGCATGATGAAATTGATCTTTTCCCCGATAAGGTAGAGGCCGCCTCCAAACTTCGCCGTATTATTGTTTATCAAGGCGCCGGCATTCATGGTAAGCGCTCCTGCCTGATAAATATAAACCCCGCCGCCGGCGCTGCTGTCGGCTTTATTTCCCCGGATAACAGAACCGTCATTCAAAGTGACCGCATTATCCATCATGTATATGCCGCCACCGTTTCCTTCTGTGCTGTTATTCTGGATGATCGCACCATTCCCCATGGTGAAGATCGCCCCATCATCATACACGCCGCCGCCTTGCCGCCCGGCTTCACCATCTTCTATGACGCCGCTTTCAAACATAAAGCGGGTCTCCGCTCCTTTTACATATACTCCTGCGCCCCGGTGCGCTTTATTGCCCCGCAGTACCACATTGTCCTTCATGGTGAATTTACCGCCCCCTGCCACATATACCCCGCCTCCGCCTCCGGGATAATCACCGGCTTCTGATATATTGCCGCTAATCAACGCAGAATTGGTTACGATGAATTCCCCACCATTATTGAAAAGCCCCCCGCCGGAACCGGCGGTACGGTTATCCCGAATCTCTCCGCCCGACATCAGAAAAGAACTTGGCGCATCCGCCGTACCGCCCATGGCGACGGCGCCGCCTGCATTGGCGGCCGTATTGTTTTGAATGACCCCGCTTGACATGGTAACCGTGCTTGAGTACACGAGTATGCCCCCCGCCTCGCGGGCTGCTTCGTTTCCGGTTATGTCACTTCCTTGCAGGGAGAGGCTTGCCTTTTGTAGATACAGCGCTCCCCCCAGCAGGGCCTTATTGTTCTGTATGCTGCCCTTGTTGAGGGTAAGTTTGCTGCCGTTAAGCGCCGCAATACCTCCGCCCCCAGCCTTTGCCGCATGGTTTTCGGCGATATCCCCGCCATTTACGGTGACGGCTGCGTTTCCGGTAAGGAATAAACCACCCCCTGAACCATTTGCCGAAGTATTCCCCGTCACCCTGCAATCGGTTATTTCCCCGGTTCCTCCTTCCATAAGGATGCCGCCCCCGGAACCTTCAGCCTGGTTATCGCTGATTTCGGTGGATAAAAAACGGATGGACATGGAGCTTCCACGGCTTGCGATACCGGCGCCATTTACCGCCGTATTACCACTGATAGTTCCGGAAATGGTACAGATGCTTTCTTCGATATAAATCCCACCCCCCAAACCACCTGAGTTACCCCGTATTGTCGTGCTGCCGCCCATGGTAAAAGCACTTTCCGATACATAGACCCCGGCGCCGGTACTGGCTCTTCCCCCGGTAATAGTCAGGTCCGTCACCGTCACCGAATTGCCCCATGCGATGTAGAGCACCCGCCCCATGCCCCCTGCATCAAGGGTCCCCGCTTCCCTGCCCCGAAGTACGACTGCGGGATACATTCCTTTCCCATCAATCGTAACCATGCCGAATATTTTGTTGGCCGGGCCGTATTCGGTCACCACTCCGTCAATAGTTATTACAGCGGTTTCAAAATGTTCTTTTTGGTATGCGGCGCTGATAACCCTGAGGGCCTGCTGAACCGATGCAAGGGGTTGTTCTGCGGTTCCGGTATTTTGATCATTTCCCGGTATGACCGCGCCTGCACCGGCAACATACCATTCAGTCTGGGGGGACGCCGCAAAGGAGAACG
The DNA here is from genome assembly GCA_025997875.1 of Spirochaetia bacterium. Classification (GTDB taxonomy): domain Bacteria; phylum Spirochaetota; class Spirochaetia; order Treponematales; family Breznakiellaceae; genus BNUT01. Next base: position 50,402 of record BNVE01000004.1, on the reverse strand, counting down.
TTACCGAGAGAACAAAAAGGATTGAAGCGGTAATGTTTTTCATACATTCGGTATATACCGATACTATGTTTTATTCAACATTACAGCATAGGGTTTATACGGAGCCTATCCCCTCAACCTTTTCCCTATAACCCCCCGGAACCGCCACCGTCTTGAGCCGGGACTTTTCCCCCCGCAGTAAAACCACATCCCGCCTGGGGCAGCCCAGGATTTTTGCCAGAAAGCCGCAGAGCTCTGCGTTTGCCTTGCCGTCCTCGGGGGCGGCGGCGATCCGTATCCGCAGGCGCTTGTCCTTGATGCCCGCCGCTTCCGTTTTTGATGCGCCGGGAACAGCCTTGATATCAATATGTAAAAGATCCCCCGATACCCGGAGCCAGTTTTCAGCGTCCACCTATTCACCCTTCTTTTTGTTTTTTATAGCAGGCAGCCAGTGGAGTTCTCCGATCTGCCATTCAAAAGAATAAGAACCGTCACCAATCGCGAGAGGCCGGTAGATCATGTTTGCCACCGCCGCGGCCCGGAAGGAGATCGCCGGGGGCGGCGGAAGATCGGGCGGGACATCATTGATGATCGCAGAAGCAAGCACAGGATAAGGAAAAGCACGGACCAGCGCCGCCGCAGCAGAACCTGCGAACAGCGGTTCGCTCAAGCGCAGATCCAGCGCCGGGCCGAAAAGGGACAAACCCGCATGGGCGCCGGCAATTTCTGCGGAAGTTCCTGCGGCAAGTTCCGGGAAGGGGAGGGCCGCCGCCGCGCCGGCCTGCATCTTTCCGTTCCGGCCTGCCGCAAGGGTGGATTCCCGCAGGGCATGGGCAAGGGCGTTTAACTCTTTCCCGCTGAGGGGGCGGGAGATGAGGCCCAGGGGAACGGCCCAGGGAAAGGACCATGCCCCGCTTAGGCCGGCGGCGAAAAGTTTTCCGCTCCAGAGCCGCAGGAGCTTGCGGCTGTCCCGGTGGGGGATAAGCGCCGCCATCAATAGCCCGGGCGCGGAATCCCCAAAGGGGTGAGTGTTCAAAATCCTCTTCCCGTGATATGATTCATGTATTATTATTATATAGAGGAAGATTATGAAATATAAGACCAAAGTGTTGGCGAATCGTTTTGCGGAGACCCTCTCCGCCTGGCCCGGTGTTGAGTGTGTTTCCCTGAACGAAGCGGCCCTGCCGGATACCCTTGACCCCTATTTTGCCCTGATCCTCGACGTGTTCCATTCACAGCCCATCCCCGAACCGGAGGAACGGCAGCGTCTCTATGGGGATGATGTGGCGGTTTTTGAAACCTCAAGCCAGTCGGTAAAGGATCGTTTCCTTATCGGGGATATCCCGGTTCGGCTGGAATACAAGTCCACAGGTAAAATTGATGAGCTGGTGACCATCGCCGACACCCGGCTTGAATCCCTCTGGCTTATCAAAGATTCAGGGACCTACGGTTTTTACCGGCTTGCCAACGGGGAAATTCTTTTTTCCCGCAGCGGCTGGATCATGGAGATCCGCAAGCGGCTTCACAATTTGGGCAAGAGCTTCTGGGAGGAAATGCGTTACGCCAACCAGTCCCGGATGGAACACTACCTGGGAGACCTGGGGGCGGCCTTTTTTCAGGGTGATGATTTTCATTACCTTCTCGCTTCCGCAGGGTTCATTAAAACCGCATGCCTGGTGCTGTTCTGTGTCAACCGCTGTTTCGAGCCCTCCCACCGGGCCTACTATAAACAGATAATTGAACTGCCGGTACTCCCCGAATCCTTCAGCGCGGAACTGGAAAACTTTCTCCACAACGGTCCCGAGGCGACCATGGAGCGGAGGTATTCGCTGGCCCAGGTGATGGCCAGGGGGATCGTTACCCTTTGATCAGAATCTTCCCCGTACTTTTTCTCTGCCCCCTTCTGACCGTATTGTCCTGCGTTTACAAGGGGGATGTGAATTTTCCGGTCCGGGGAATGGATCAGGTTTTATACGGTACAAGCAAAGCCGCCTCCGCAGGAATTCTGAATACTGCGAAACCGAAAAAGCTTGAATACCGTTTTGAGCCGCCTCTTTCCGTTCCGCCCCTATGTTCGCTGGAACTGGAATACGGTTTTGCCGCGAAGGCGGCGGAACATACGCGGAACGAAATAAAAAAGAACTACCAGCCGGCGCTGCATATCGGCGGCGGCGATTCCTGGGCGCTTCCCTGGGACGCATCATTTCTTAATGTCCTTGAAGAAGGGGAAGTGAAGGAAAGCGGCCCACAGTATTCCTTTCATTATGCGGTTCCCCTTTCAGTGGACAGGATTGAAAGTTTCAGCATTGAAATGATCCCCGCCGCACCTGATGTAAAAGGAAAAGTGCCGGAGCTTAATTGGGAACTGCGGGAACTGCGGCTTGTTACCCAATGGTACGGCATTGTCCGCAGCGGCCCGGGCTATGAAGGAAGCGGCGCTATCCATGCCACGCCCTTTGTGTATTCCCTGAACGGGACCGGGCGCTTGGGTATCGATCCCCCTTCCCGGTTTCGTTTTGCGGGAGGATCGGATCTTTCGATTATCTGCCCTGTCCCCGCCGGCGAGGGCCGCAGTTCAGGGGGAATTGCCGCAGAGCTGGGGCGCCGCCGCTTTGAAACCCGCGCCGGCGGGGAAGAACTTTTTATTCATAGGGGGAATTTTCCGGCGGAGCCCTATCCCATTACGGTTGAAATTCCCGGAATTGGTGAAAGCCTGGCGGATAACAGCGCTGCTGTAGCAGGCGAAGCCCCGGCCTTTACGATCAGCCTGCTTCCCGCAGCGGAGTTGGCATTCCCCAATCCCGTCCCCGCGGACCCGGGGCTCATCCTTGCTTACCCGCAGGGAAATTGGCGGAACCGTGACTATGAAGTTTTCCGCTGGGAAAGTTTCCCTTCGCTCCTCATCTTCGACACCGCCGATTACGCGGTCCAGGACCGGCTCCTCAAGCGGCTTGCCTTTTTTACCGAGAAGGCGGGCTACCGGGGCCGTCTTGCCAGTGACGCAGAGATTGCGGATCAGCATGGCTGGAACGCCCACGATTACCGCAGCGAAGACCTTGCCCGTTTCTTTGACCTGGCCCGGGCAACTCATTTCCCCCTGTTGCAGGAAGAGCGGGAACTGGAAGGGATACTGCTGGACGCCGGTATCATCCGCCGCAGCGGCGGCAGCATTGTGAGCGGCGAAGGGGGCATCATTTCGATTTCCCGGGAATCGCCGGACTACCTCCGCACCCTCTTTATGGTCCACGAAGGTTTCCACGGCCTTTTCTTTATCGACGCGGATTTCCGGGAATGGACCCGCCGCCGCTGGGAAAAGTTTGATCCGGCGATCAAACGGTTTATCATCTCCTATTTTGATTATCAGCACTACGACATAAAAGATGAATACCTTGTGATAAACGAATTCATGGCCCACTGCCTCCAGCAGTCCGCATCCCGGGCGCCCCGTTATTTCGGTGAAACCCTTGCCTCCCGAATCGACGCTTCCCCCTGGCGCCGGACCGTGCTCCCCAAAAAGGACGAAGCCTCCGGCTCCTGGCCCGCAATCGCCGACGCCTTCCGCCTGGAAGCGGCGGCCTTCTCCGATTACGTGAACCGGCGCTGGGGATTGGCAGCCGGCCGGGTATGGCAGATTTCGGTGAGCGATGAATAGTCAGCTGAATAGATGTTTGCATTAATTCCTAAAACGTGATATAATATATAGAAATATGCACGATTTGCCCGTGTCAAAACATTTTTTATATGTCCCCCTTGCGCTGCTTTTGCTTGCGGGCTGTGAGTATTTTAACCTTCCTCTGGACAGATTTATCGAAACCCATGCCGCCGTAATTTCCGTGGAATCCGTCACCTTTGACACGGGCGCGGCGGGACGTTTTTTACCCGACTCCGGCATATATGTACTTGAACCGCCGTCTCCTCTGGATAGCGTGACCGTATACATTAATCTGAAAAACGACGTAAACCTCGCCTTTGACTGCGCGCTCACCGGCACGGTAAACGGCGTTGACGCTCCCGGGCGAATCACGCCGGTTGAAACCGGCGAGCGCCGCCTGAGGGTGAATATCGCCAACCCCGGGAACGGCGAGCGCTACGACATCCGGCTTGCCATTCACGCGGAAACCGGACGCTTGTTTAACATTTCCGTGCCGCCTATCCTGTGCTCCGCCAGGTGGACCGTCGCGCAGGCAACCTTATCAGGCACGGTAAGTATTGACGGAACAACCATAAAAGCCGGCCATACCCTCACCGCAAATATCGCCGGTATTATTCCTTCCGCCTCTGCCTCTGACTATACCTACCAATGGAAACGGGACGCCGCCGACATAAGCGGCGCGGCCGGTGCAACATATACGCTCGTTGTCGCTGATGAAGGCACAATTATAAGTGTAGCGGTAAGCCGCGTTGGATACGCCGGAAGCGTAACGGCCGCCACTGCGAAAGTTACCCCATACACCGTAGGTGACACCGGACCGGCAGGCGGGATAATTTTCTATGTCGATAACGGCACGTTTGGCGGCGGAACATGGAAATACCTTGAAGCGGCTCCGGCGGATATATCCGGAACCCTTAAGTGGGCTTCTTCCAGCTCAATCAACATACCCGGTACACAAACCGATATAGGAACCGGCGCGGCAAATACCGCCGCGATACTAACGCCGGGGAAAGACCCTAACGCGCCTGCGGCAAAAGCCTGCGCTGATTATAGAGCCCCAACCCCCTATAACACCTTTAATGACTGGTTCCTGCCGAGTCTGGACGAGCTTTACGCGATGTGGACCAGCGGTATAACAGCCACTCCAGGCAACGGGTTTAACACCAGCGGCAATTACTACTGGTCCTCGTCGGAGTACAGTACTAGTCTCGCGTGGTTACAGAATTTCAGCGATGGCAGCCAGGACTACAGCTTCAAGAATAGTACCTATTGTGTCCGTGCCGTCCGGGCTTTTTAACTATTCAACCCTTTAGCCCTTTAGGGAGTTGCAAGGGGGATTTCATACCATGCACGACGGAGAAAGATATGGGAACCGTATATGCGGACATTATACTATGAAGCGGATGATCTATCCGGATCACGGTACTTGCACATCAAAAAAAGGTGATTTATAATAGAAATATGCACGATTTGCGGGTGTTAAAACATTTTTTATATGTCCCCCTTGCGCTGCTTTTGCTTGGGGGCTGTGAGTATTTTAACCTTTCTCTGGACAAATTTACCGAAACCCATACCGCCGTGATTTCCGTGGAATCCGTCACCTTTGACACGGCCACGGCGGGACGTTTTTTGCCCGACTCCGGCACATATGTACTTGAACCGCCGTCTCCTCTGGATAACGTGACCGTATACATTAATCTGAAAAATGACGTAAACCTCGCCTTTGACTGCGCGCTCACCGGCACGGTAAATGACGTTGACACTCCCGGGCGAATCACAGCGGTTGAAACCGGCGAGCGCCGCCTGAGGGTGAATATCGCCAACCCCGTGGACGGCGAGCGCTACGACATCCGGCTTGCCATTCGCGCGGAAAGCGGGCGCTCCTTTAACATTTCCGTGCCGCCTATCCTGTACTCCGCCAGGTGGACCCCCGGCGTCGGCACCACAGTCATCAACGCCCTCGGCGCCGTCACCGACATCGCCGCGCCGGTCCATGACGCCCCTTCAACGAATGCCGCCATATCCGCAGCCACCGGCTACACCGGCAGCTTTGCGTGGACAAGCGGTCTTTCAGGCGGAACAAGCGGCGGCTACGTGTACGGCACACCCGCCGTGGCAACGGTCACGCTGATCGCGGACACGGGCTGCACCTTCACGGGGACGGCGATTGACGCGGCGGCTATACAGACTGTGTTCAGCAGCGGCAGCCCCGCGGCGGTAATCCAGGGAACCCCCGGCGCAACCCTCGTCTTCACCCTGACCTACACCGTCGCGCAGGCAACCTTATCAGGCACGGTAAGTATTGATGGAACCGCCCAGTGGAACCAAGCCCTCACCGCAAATATCGCCGGTATTAATCCTTCCGCCTCTGCCTCTGACTATACCTACCAATGGAAACGGGGCGGCGTTGATATAAGCGGCGGGAATAATCAAACCTATACCCTTACCGCCGCTGATGAAGCCAAAATCATAAGTGTAGAGGTAAGCCGCACAGGATACGCCTCGTCCATAACCGGCGCTATAGGGGCGCCGGTTAACAGCATAGGCGGGACCGGCGAGGCAGGCGGCATAATCTTCTATGTTATCACCAGCGCTACGGTCTACCCCGGTAAAACCTACCTTGAAGCGGCTCCGGCGAATATATCCGGATACCCTCTGTGGGCTTCTTCCAGTTTTTTCACTATCAGCATACCCGGTACACAATGGGGCATAGGGACAGGCGCGGCAAATACCGCCGCGATACTGGGGATAGACAGTAACGCGCCTGCGGCAAAAGCCTGCGCTGATTATAGAGCCCCAACCCCCTATAACACCTTTAATGACTGGTTCCTGCCGAGTAAGGACGAGCTTTACGCGATGTGGACCAGCGGTATAACAGGCACTCTAGCCAATCCACTCAACGGGTTTACCGGCAGTTTCTACTGGTCCTCGTCGGAGTACAGTACTAGTAGTAACGCGTGGATGCAGTATTTCAGCGATGGCAACCTGTACCCCGGCCCCAAGCAAGATACGCGTTGCGTCCGTGCCGTCCGGGCTTTTTAACTATCTCAACCCTTTAGCCCTTTAGGGAGTTGCAAGGGGGATTTCATACCATGCACGACGGAGAAAGATATGGGAACCGTATATGCGGACATTACCCTATGAAGCGGATGATCTATCCGGATCACGGGACTTGCACATCAAAAAAAGGTGATATATAATAGAAATATGTACGATTTGCGGGTGTTAAAACATTTTTTATGTGCCTCGCTTGCGCTGCTTTTGCTTGGGGGCTGTGAGTATTTTAACCTTTCTCTGGACAAATTTACCGAAACCCATACCGCCGTAATTTCCGTGGAATCCGTCACCTTTGACACGGGCACGGCGGGACGTTTTTTGCCCGACTCCGGCACATATGTACTTGAACCGCCGTCTCCTCTGGATAACGTGACCGTATATATTAATCTGAAAAACGACGTAAACCTCGCTTTTGACTGCGCGCTTACCGGCACGGTAAACGGCGTTGACACTCCCGGGCGAATCACAGCGGTTGAAACCGGCGAGCGCCGCCTGACGGTGAATATCGTCAACCCCGTGGACGGCGAGCGCTACGACATCCGGCTTGCCATTCACGCGGAAACCGGACGCTCCTTTAACATTTCCGTGCCGCCTATCCTGTACTCCGCCAAGTGGACCCCCGGCGTCGGCACCACAGTCATCAACGCCCTCGGCGCCGTCACCGACATCGCCGCGCCGGTCCATGACGCCCCTTCAACGAATGCCGCCATACCCGCAGCCACCGGCTACACCGGTAGCTTTGCGTGGACAAGCGGTCTTTCAGGCGGAACAAGCGGCGGCTACGTGTACGGCACACCCGCCGTGGCAACGGTTACGCTGGCCGCGGACACGGGCTGCACCTTCACGGGGACGGCGATTGACGCGGTGGCTATACAGACTGTGTTCAGCAGCGGCAGCCCCGCGGCGGCAATCCAGGGAACCCCCGGCGCAACCCTCGTCTTCACGCTGACCTACACCGCCGCGCCGCTCGGCACACTCTCCGGCACGGTAAGTATTGATGGAACCGCCCAGTGGAACCAAGTCCTCACCGCAAATATCGCCGGTATTAATCCTTCCGCCTCTGCCTCTGACTATACCTACCAATGGAAACGGGGCGGCGTTGATATAAGCGGCGGGAATAATCAAACCTATACCCTTACCGCCGCTGATGAAGCCAAAATCATAAGGGTAGAGGTAAGCCGCACAGGATACGCCTCGTCCATCACCGGCACTATAGGGGCGTCGGTTAACAGTATAGGCGGGACCGGCGAGGCAGGCGGGATAATCTTCTATGTTATCACCAGCGCTACGGTCTACCCCGGTAAAACCTACCTTGAAGCGGCTCGGACGGATATATCCGGAACCTTTGCGTGGGCTTCTCCCAGTTATGACTCATTCAACATATCCGGTACACAACTGGGCATAGGGACAGGCGCGGCAAATACCACCGCGATACTGGGGACAGACATTAACGCGCCTGCGGCAAAAGCCTGCGTTAATTATAGAGCCCCAACCCCCTATAACACCTTTAATGACTGGTTCCTGCCGAGTAAGAACGAGCTTAACGAGATGTGGACCAGCTACCCTCGCACAGCCACTTCAGGCAACGGGTTTACCACCAGCGGCAATTACTACTGGTCCTCGTCGGGGCACAGTAATACTGAGGCGTGGATACAGTATTTCAGCGGTGGCACCCAGAACCGCGACTACAAGTATAGTACAAGGCGTGTTCGTGCCGTCCGGGCTTTTTAACTATTCAACCCTTTAGCCCTTTAGGGAGTTGCAAGGGGGATTTCATACCATGCACGACGGAGAAAGATATGGGAACCGTATATGCGGACATTATCCTATGAAGCGGATGATCTATCCGGATCACGGGACTTGCACATCAAAAAAAGGTGATATATAATAGAAATATGCACGATTTGCGGGTGTTAAAACATTTTTTATGTGCCTCGCTTGCGCTGCTTTTGCTTGGGGGCTGTGAGTATTTTAACCTTCCTCTGGACAGATTTATCGAAACCCATGCCGCTGTGATTTCCGTGGAATTCGTCACCTTTGACACGGCCACGGCGGGACGTTTTTTGCCCGACTCCGGCACATATGTACTTGAACCGCCGTCTCCTCTCACTAATGTGACCGTATACATCAATCTGAAAAACGACGTAAACCTCGCTTTTGACTGCGCGCTTACCGGCACGGTAAACGGCGTTGACGCTCCCGGGCGAATCACGCCGGTTGAAACCGGCGAGCGCCGCCTGACGGTGAATATCGCCAACCCCGTGAACGGCGAACGCTACGACATCCGGCTTGCCATTCACGCGGAAACCGGACGCTCCTTTAACATTTCTGTGCCGCCTATCCTGTGCTCCGCCGTCATTTACACCGTCACCTTTGACAACCAGGGCCATGGCGCCTCTCCCTCTCCGCAAACCCTTCCCCCGGGTGGTCTTGTAAGCGATCCCGGCGCTCTTGCCGAGACCGGCTGGAACTTCGGCGGCTGGTACAAGGAAGCCGATTGCGTCAATCCCTGGAACTTCGCCGGCGACACCGTAAGCGGCAACATCACCCTCTACGCCAGGTGGACCCCCGGCATCAAAACCTACACCGTCACCTTTGACACCGGCATCCCCGGCAGTGTAGCGCCGCAAACCGTGATCCAGGGCAGTACCCTGAGTTATCCCGTCGTGCCGACCCTTTATGCGGACCATGACGTGGAGGGCTGGTATACTGATTCCGGCTACGGAACCCCCTGGAACTTTGAAACCGATACGGTAAACGGCGACATCACCCTCTACGCCAAGTTGGAGACCTATAACCAGTTGGACTTCCCAGGTGCAGCCTCTATCACCACCTACGACGTACCCGGCATGCACACATGGGCAGACGCCATTAATCTCATTAAGGGATCCGCCGGGAACTACGTCATCAACCTTACCGGCGATTTCAGCCTGCCGGATGCAGGCGACACCGACAATCCCATTATTACATCTTCCTTGGAGAGCAGGGTATCCATCCGGGGGAACCATACCATCACCCTGACATCCAACGGCAGCCTCCTCCAGATTACCAACGGCAAGACCGTTATCCTCCGGGGGCCCACCCTACGGGGGAAGACGGGTAATTACAAGCCGATGGTGGTAAGCTCTACCGGCGGCAACTTTTACCTCCGCAGCGGGGAGATCAGCGGCAATAGCTCCTCCGGCAGCAGCAGCGGGGTGTATGTCGAAGGCGGAACCTTTACCATGTACGACGGAACCATCAGCGGCAATAGCTCCTCCGGCAGCGGCGGCGGGGTGTATGTCACTAACTACGGAACCTTTACCATGTACGGCGGAACCATCAGCGGCAATACCGCCGGCAACCCCGGCGGCGGCGGGGTGTATGTCGAATCCTACGGGGTCTTTACCATGAGCGGCGGAACCATCGGCCCAACCAATTCCGCCCCCTCAGGCGGCGGGGTGTATTTCGCCGGCACCGGGAACTTTACCATGAGCGGCGGAATCATCAGCAACAATCAGACAGCCACCACCGGCAGCGGCGGCGGAGTGTTTATCCACAACAGCAGGACCTTTACCATGACCGGCGGGGAAATCAGCGGCAATACCTCTGGCGGCGGCGGCGGGGTGCTTGTCGAAGGAACCTTCATCATGAACGGTGGGACCATCAACAACAATACCGCCACCGGCAGCGGCGGCGGGGTGTATGTCGATGGAGGGACCTTCAACAAGAACGGCAACAGCAGCATCGTGAACAACTCGGCGGTTTTGGACGGAAGCCAGGTGTATGTCTGGGTAGACAGTTCTACCGGCGACCGCTATCGGTACGCCGACGCCGGGCCGGGGGATACTATAGATGTGCCCACCGATAACGGCAATGCCCAGGGCGCCGCGCCGTGGCTGTAAAAACAGGGGGAAGAATAAAAAACCACGACCACACGGACAAAGAATAGGATAGGAAAGTACGAGTCCGTGTAGTCCGTGAGGTCTGTGGTTAATTCCTAATTCCTGGAAGGCCCCGTGAGGTCCGTGGTTATGGAATTGCTGCCGGGTTTATATATCAACCTTGAACACGGGCCGGTGATTCCTGTTCTGATCGTAAAGCTGTATCCCCGTGTTGTACCGGCGTTCCACTTCCAGGGTTGAGGGCGGTCCGTGGCTGGGGAATACCGGATAATCACCGGGCAGGGAAAGAATTTTGCTCCGCAGGGCGGTCATCTGCACCGCCGCGCCGTAGGTACTGGCGGTACGGCCCACAAGTCCTGCGCTCATGGTGTCCCCGGTAAAAAGAAAGTTATCGATCCGGTATACTGCGGAATCCGATGAATGGCCGGGCACAGAGATCACTTCGATCTTAAAGGGCCCGATGCTAATGGTGTCCCCGTCCCGAACCCGTTTGGTCCGGTGTTCCCGGATCACCGGGTTCACCGCGTAAATGTCCGCATGGTAGATCCGTTCCAGGGTACGCAGACCATGGACATGGTTCCGGTGATCGTGGGTGATGAGCACCCCCCGCAGGCTATAGTTATTTTTCTCGATGGAATTAAGTATATGTTCATCCATGGCGCCGGGATCGATGATGATCGCCTAAGGAGGCGATCATCATCGATCCCGGCGCCATGGATGAACATATACTTAATTCCATCGAGAAAAATAACTATAGCCTGCGGGGTGCTTGTCGAAGGAACCTTCATCATGAACGGTGGGACCATCAACAACAATACCGCCACCGGCAGCGGCGGCGGGGTGTATGTCGATGGAGGGACCTTCAACAAGAACGGCAACAGCAGCATCGTGAACAACTCGGCGGTTTTGGACGGAAGCCAGGTGTATGTCTGGGTAGACAGTTCTACCGGCGACCGCTATCGGTACGCCGACGCCGGGCCGGGGGATACTATAGATGTGCCCACCGATAACGGCAATGCCCAGGGCGCCGCGCCGTGGCTGTAAAAACAGGGGGAAGAATAAAAAACCACGACCACACGGACAAAGAATAGGATAGGAAAGTACGAGTCCGTGTAGTCCGTGAGGTCTGTGGTTAATTCCTAATTCCTGGAAGGCCCCGTGAGGTCCGTGGTTATGGAATTGCTGCCGGGTTTATATATCAACCTTGAACACGGGCCGGTGATTCCTGTTCTGATCGTAAAGCTGTATCCCCGTGTTGTACCGGCGTTCCACTTCCAGGGTTGAGGGCGGTCCGTGGCTGGGGAATACCGGATAATCACCGGGCAGGGAAAGAATTTTGCTCCGCAGGGCGGTCATCTGCACCGCCGCGCCGTAGGTACTGGCGGTACGGCCCACAAGTCCTGCGCTCATGGTGTCCCCGGTAAAAAGAAAGTTATCGATCCGGTATACTGCGGAATCCGATGAATGGCCGGGCACAGAGATCACTTCGATCTTAAAGGGCCCGATGCTAATGGTGTCCCCGTCCCGAACCCGTTTGGTCCGGTGTTCCCGGATCACCGGGTTCACCGCGTAAATGTCCGCATGGTAGATCCGTTCCAGGGTACGCAGACCATGGACATGGTTCCGGTGATCGTGGGTGATGAGCACCCCCCGCAGGCTATAGTTATTTTTCTCGATGGAATTAAGTATATGTTCATCCATGGCGCCGGGATCGATGATGATCGCCTCCTTAGGCGCCGCCTCCCTGGGCGCCGCTTCTCCGGGCGTTTCCTGAGGGAGCGCCGTTGCTTTCTCTTCTGGGGGATCGGTTCCCAGCACATAACAGTTGCTGAAACCGTAGCGGCAGTAATGGAAATAGAGTTTCATCTTATTCCTCCATCTCGAATACCGCTTCCGCGGTGTTGGATGATTTAAAGGAAACCCCATCCTGCCGGGTCTTGATAAAATAGGTCCGTTTTAAGTTGCAGTCGATAAAGTCTGAATGTTCGATATCGGCGTTGATAAAGCGGCTGTTGTAGAGGTTTGAATTGTTAAAGGTGCTCTCGCTGATCACCGATCCGCCAAAATTGATCTGAACCAGTTCGGAGCCTTCAAAGGTACAGTTCCGCAGGGTAGCGCCCCCAAAGGTGACAAATTCGATATTCGATTCTGAAAAGTCGCAGTTGTTGAAAACAGTAGAATCAAAAAAACTCATCCGCATCTGGGATTTGGTAAAAACGCACATGGAAAAGGAAGCGCCGCTGAAACTGCACCCGTAAAATTTGCGGTGGGAAAAGTCCATCCCGTCAAAATGCAGCCCCTGGGCGTTGAGGTTCTTGATGATCTCCCTTTGGGCAATATAGTCCCCAATCCGGTCCGCTTCAAGAACGGGATTTGCCGAGTGGATGGCGCAAATGCTGGAACCGGTGATGGCGGGCCGTCCGCAGCCGGCGGCACAGGGCCTTATTATGAACATAATACTGTTATAATCTAAAATTCCTTATTGGTCAAATACAGAATTCGTACTAGTGACAAAAGGACCCCTGCGGGTTAGAATAAAGTATGTGCTGGTACTGCGGATCCCCTGTCGCCATTGAAGAACCTCTTGGCCGTTCTCTCCGTTGCGACGAATGCGGAAAGGATCTCCGCTCATGCAGGAATTGCCGCTTTTACCTGCCCGGTTCCCGGGGAGACTGCGGGGAGTCCTCTGCGGAGCCCCCGGTTGAAAAGGAAAGCGCCAATTTTTGTGACTGGTTCTCCCTGGACCCAAAATACCGCGCCGCCACCGCCGGGCAAAAGAAGGACCGCGATAAAGCAGCATCCGCCAAGTCCGCCTTTGATGATCTCTTTACATGATTATGGATGGGCGGCCCATACTTTTCCTGGATTCCGGGGTCGGCGGCATTCCCTATTGCCGTCACTTTCATCAACACAACGGCGGCGAGGGGATCATCTACCTTGCCGACCGGGCCAACTTTCCCTATGGAAAGCGGAGCCGGGAAGACCTTATCCATATCCTCCGTTCCCTGATCGAAAAGCTCATCCCCCCTTTTGATCCCAAGATCATCGTGGTTGCCTGCAATACCGCCACGGTCTCCACCATCTCCGCCCTGCGCTCTTTTTTTCCGGACCTTCCCTTTGTGGGGACCGTTCCGGCGGTAAAGCCTGCGGTGACCGAATCAAAAACGGGCCGGGTGGTGGTGCTGGGCACCGCGCGGACCATCGAGGACCCCTATATCGCGGAACTTGCCGCCCAATACGGGCCGCACTGCACCCTGCACGGCATTGCCGCCCCGGAACTGGTTGAATTTATCGAGTACCGTTACGCCGGTGCGGATGAAGGGGAAAAGCGGAAGGTCGTCCTTTCGTATCTGGAAAAATTTCGTGCCGCCGGTGTTGACGCGGTGGTGCTGGGCTGTACCCATTTTCTTTTTCTCCTGGATGAATTCCGCCGGGAAGCTGCCCCTGATATCAACATATACGATTCTGTTGAGGGCATTACCCGGCGTATCGAATCCCTGCTGGATAAGGATGATAGCAGACTGCGCGGGGGGAATGGATTGCGGCACGCCGCCGGTTCAGCCGGCGCATCGCCTTCCGCAGACCGGGCAAATCGCTTCCTTGTTACCGGGGGAACACCGACCGGCGGGACGCCGGAGCCATCCTGGAAATTCTGGGCGGATTATCTGGGCTTTAGTCTTTCTTCATTTGGGGATCAAACATGAGGGGCATGGTTGTCCGGAGCTCCTGGAATATTTTTACCGTGAGAATTGATGCCGCCGATATTGAATGCCGCATCAAGGGGAAAATTCTTAAAGGTACGGAGGGATACTATAACCCCCTCGCGCCGGGGGACTGGGTGATCCTTGAAACCGATCCCGCTCATCCGCTTACGGGGATGATCCTGGACTTTGAGGAAAGGCGGAATGTGTTTACCCGGAAAAACCCGAAGGGGCTGGGGGCAATTCATTCAACCGCTTCCCAAATTCTTGCGGCCAACGCGGATCTGGTTCTCTGCGTCACCACCCCCGCGTCCCCCCCGTTCAGGCCGCGTTTCCTTGACCGGGTTCTCCTCCAGGCGGACGCCGCCGGAATACCGCCCGTGATCCTCTGCAACAAATATGATTTAATTGATGAAGAAGCCGGGGCCCTCGATGTGGAAGAACGGCTTGAGGATTTCCGCCGCATTGGCTATCAAGTGCTGTGCGTTTCCGCTAAAACCGGCGAAGGGATGGCTGAACTGCGTTCCCTGATTCAGGGCCGTTTTTCCGTACTGGTTGGGCAGTCCGGGGTTGGGAAGTCGAGCATCATCAATACACTGATTCCGGACTCGAATATCCGGGTGGGGGTCATCAATGAAAAATATGATCGGGGCAATCATACTACTACACAGGCAAGCATGGTGGAGATCCCCGGCGGCGCCTTTCTGATCGACACCCCGGGGATACGCCGCTTTGTTCCCGATGGGGTTCTTCCCGCAGAGCTGATCCTCCACATGCGGGAATTCGCCCCCCTGGCGGGGACTTGCACCTACGGGCTTTCCTGTTCCCACCGGACCGAACCGGGATGCAAGGTTATGGAGGCCGTAGCCGCCGGGGCCATCCACGAGGATCGCTACGAGAGTTTTCTCCGTATACAGGATGAACTATTGGGAAAGAACTATGCCGATTAATATTACCGCAGAAAGTTTCGCCGCATGGGGCGGGGAAATCCAATGAACGAACGGACCTACCGGCTCCTTGAGTACGGGGAGATCATCAACCGTGTTGCCCGCTGTTCCATGAGCGAAGAAGCGGCCGCCCTCATCCTTGAAGAAAAGCCCCTTAGCGATCCGGCCGCCGTAGAAGAACTCAAGGCCCGGGTTTCCGCCCTGCTTGACCGGATGAACGCCGGTGAGGGGGAAAAACGGGAGAGCCTTCCCGGCATCGGTCCCCTGCTTCCCAGGCTGAACGTGGAAGGAACAAGCCTTGAGGCGGAAGAAGCTTATGCGATTGGCCTCTTTGTTCAGCGGGGGGAGACCCTCAAAAACTGGATTGCCGGCAATCCTTCGAATACTGTTTTCCAGGCCCCCGCAGTGTTACAAACCTTACTGGCTGAGTTCCCCGACTGTTCTGCGGTAGCGGTGGAGGTGTTCCGGGTTTTTGACCGGGAGGGCAAGCTGCGGGATTTGCCGGAATTCCGGGCCATCAGGCGGCGGATACAGAACTTGAGTGCGGATCTGGAAGCCTCTGTTTCCCGGTATACCGGAAACGAAGAGACCCGGCGGATGCTCCAGTCAACGGTGCCCTCCCAGCGGGACGGCCGCACGGTCCTGGCGGTAAAGGCCAATTACCGGGGCCGCATCCGGGGCATTGTCCACGAGGTTTCCGCCACCGGGCAGACCCTGTTTATCGAACTTGAAGAATCGGTAGAAAAGAACAACGATATTCTTATCGAACAGCGGCGGCTCGACGCCGAGATACACCGGGTGCTCCGGGAGATGACAAGCCGCATCGCCTGCCACCGGGAAGCCCTTGCGGCCTTTCATGCAGGAATACTGCTCCTTGAGCGCCTGCGGACAAAGGCCCGGTACTCAAGGGAAACCGGCGGACACTTTGCCCTGCCCGGCAGTGATGCTGCGAATAGTTTCGCTGCTACCGGTACCAACGCGAACAGTTCCGCTGTCACCGTCAGTGATACTGCGAACAGCGCCGTCAACACATCTTCACTTGTCCTCAAACAGGCCCGGCATCCCCTGCTGGGTGCTTCCGCGGTGCCCATTGATATTACCATGGCCCCCGGTATCCGCACAGTGATCGTCACCGGGCCAAATACGGGAGGGAAAACCGTGGCCCTTAAAACACTGGGGCTTTTTGCCCTGATGAACCAGTGCGGCATCGCCCTGCCCGCGGCGGAAGGGACAGTTCTGCCGGTCTTCGACGGGATCTATGCGGACATCGGGGACGAGCAGTCCATCAGCCAGTCCCTTTCAACCTTTTCCGCCCATATGACCAACATCGCCGATATCGCCGAAAAGGCGGGCAGTAATTCTCTCGTGCTTCTGGACGAACTCGGTTCCGGCACGGACCCCGGGGAGGGGAGCGCCATCGCCATGGCGATTCTGGATCATTTAATTGAAAAACGGGTCCGCCTTATCGCCACTACCCACCACGGGGTCCTCAAAAATTACGGCTATACCCATGAGGGTGTAGAAAATGCCTCCATGGAATTTGACGGCCGCACCCTTTCCCCCACCTACCGCATCCTCATGGGTATCCCCGGGGAAAGCCGGGCGGTGGATATCGCCGCCCGCAACGGCCTCTCCGCGGACATCATCGGCCGGGCCCGGTCCTACATTGCGGAGGAACGTTCCGATGTATCGGCCCTTATCACGGGTCTCAAGGAAAAGCACCGGGAACTGAACGCCGCTACGGAAAGCGCCCGGGCAGAGGAACTGCGGCTCCGGGAGGATCGGCGCAGGGCGGATTTAAAAGAACTGCGGCTGCGGCAGAAGGAAGCGGAAATAAAAGCCGGCGGCATGGGGCGACTCCATGCCCTCCTTTCGGAAAGCAGAAAAACTTTGGAAAACCTGGTCCGGGAAGTACGGGAGGGGGAGCTTAACCGGGAAAAGACCGTCAAGGTAAAAGATTTTCTGCGGGATCTGGAGGCCGCCGTGGAGGCGGAAGACGCGGCGCTGGAAGCGGAACAGCAGGACATTGACGGGGAACGCCGCAGAATTGAGGCGGAGGCCGCCGGTGATGAACGATGGGGAGACAGCAATGGTGGTATGGATGCCGCCGTCAATGGGAGAAGCCGCAGAAACAATGAGCGGGGCGGCGGAAAAGGCCGCGGCGGGGCCCTTCAGGAACCGCCGGTCCTTGGGCCGGGAACGGAGGTACTCGCCGGGGAACAGAGGCGCCGGGGCCGAATCATCCGGCAGGATAAAAAGTCATCCGGGAATCAGGGTTCGGGCGGAAGCGCCCCTTCATGGATCGTAGAAATTGGTTCCCTTAAAATGAGCATGAGCGAAAAGGAACTTATCCCCGTGCGCCCCTCTGCGGAAGAACGGAAACCCCTGATCAGCGCGGCGGATCTGGCCCCTGCGCCCGCCGCCCGGCTGGAGCTGAGCATCCGGGGAATGCGGCTGGAGGAAGCCCTGGAAAGCCTACGCCGCCAGATCGATGCGGCGGTCCTGGGGGGGCTCCACGGATTCGCAGTCATCCACGGCAAAGGGGAGGGGATACTCCAAAAGGGGGTTCACGATTACCTGAAAAAAGATCCCGCAGTTGCGGATTACTATTTTTCCCGCCCCGAACTTGGGGGTTTCGGCAGAACCGAGGTTATTTTAAAATAAAAAAAATTTACAACAGTACTATAACTGTATTCAGGAATTCCAAATTTGGAATTGCTGAACTGCATTCGCTCGTGAAACGAACAGGGGATAATTCAACATTGCTGAATTATCCCCTTTCAAAAACAGTATCAGGCTTATTTGGCTGCCCGGGGTTTCCGGGCGGGTTTTTTTGCAGCCCTGCCGGCGGCGGGTTTTCTGCCCTTTTTGGCCGGAGCGGCAGCTTTAGCGCTCTTCCTGGCCTTGGGGGGCGCCTTCTTGGCCTTGGGTATGCTCTTTAAAATCGCGGATAACTTGGCATCCCCGGAGGCTTCGGCCAAATCGTACTTATTCTGTAAATCAATCCAGAATTCAGCGGGCTTGCCAAAGTATTTGGCAAGACGAAGCGCGATGGGGGTGGAGACTTTCAACTTTTGGTTGATTAAAAGTCTGATGCTTGACTGGCTGAGTTTGATGTCCGCCGCAAGTTTGGCAGGGGTAAGGTTGTAGTCATCCAGGAGGCTCTTAAAAAGAACTCCGGGATGTTGTACAGATTTCGGCATGTTTTTTCTCCTTAGGTAGAAATATTATTGAACTTAGTATATGTAATAAAAAAAATTTAATCCAGTAGTTTTTGATAAAATTATTAAAATTTTTTGTAAAATCACTAAAAAATCGTAAAATGTTAATACTTCTGCAAGGAATTCACCATCACAGTAGTATTAACATTCTTTTGAGGATTATTTTCCCGGTTTTGACCCTATCAGGGTAAAGCTTAAACTGCATTGGTAGCGTTCTGCGCTTTCCGGGTTGGTAGCTTTATCGGAGGCATAATAGCCCACTGAACCGGTGGAAAAGTCCTTAGCCTGGGCGTATACGGTGGACCATACTTTACCATCGCTGTCTTTTATGGAAATTTCCAGAAATTTGGGGGCCTTGGGGTCGCGTTTTGCAGGTTCTGCCATGAAATACTCCTTGAAACTTCGGCCTAAGGGCCTCGTTGGATGTTCCTTCTGTTTACTTAACAGAAAGTCTATTGAACCAAGTATAACACACTTTTTTTTAAAAGTCTTCCAGCGGTTCATCCCGATCCATCATTTCAGGCAGGGTGTACACTAATGTACCCGATTTACGGACCCGCAGTTCCGCAAAACCCTTGCTCACCAGGGTGTCCAGGGTTTTTTTTGCTTCCTCAATGGGGATGTTTGCAGAAAGGGCCACTTCGCTGGCGGTAAGGACGCCCTTATTTTCCCTGGCAAGTTTAAGGATGGTCCGCTCAATGCTTTCTTTTTCATGCACCACACGGGCTTCACCATCGTTGACATAGCGCCACTTTCCATGGGAATCGCCGACATTTTGTCTGCTGTTCATACTCATGTACAGTGCGTTCCTCAGATTTGCCTCCCGTACCTGGCCGGGGAGGGTGAAGAAATCGTAAACAGAACCAACCATGGCAAGGCCGCCGGTACACATCCAGAGGAGACCCGTGGGTATCTTCCCCAGGTAAAAACGGTGAAATCCCAGGGCCCCGCAGCCGGAAACAAGCCATAAAAGATACGCAATCCCGACACTGTACATAACAACCTCCAAAATAGCCTTAACCGGCCTATTTTCGGCCCCGGTGGTATATAACGGCGACCTTAACTCAATAATACTGGAAACGCTCTTTTTTTTCTAGTATATAATAGGTCTATGACCCTTATTGATATGGGCGTTAATCTGATGAACAGCGCCTTTGACAGAGACCGGGACGATGTGGTCCGTTCCGCAAAAGCAGCAGGGGTGTCCCCCCTGATCATCACCGGGAGCAGCGCCGAATCCAGCCGCCGGGCGCAGGAATACGCCGCAACCCATTCCTCCGGCGCGGGAAAACTCTTTTCCACCGCCGGTTTCCATCCCCACAATGCCAAAACCTGGGAAACCGGGTCCGCAGAGACCCTCCGCAGTCTTGCTTTGCACAGCGAAGTAGTGGCTATTGGGGAATGCGGGCTGGATTATAACCGGGATTTTTCTCCCCGGGACAAACAGCGTTTCTGTTTTGAAGCCCAGATCGCCCTTGCCGCGGAACTGAACCTGCCCCTTTTCCTCCACGAGCGTGACGCCTTCGATGATTTTTCCGCAATACTGCAAAACAACTTAACAAATATAAAGAGAATGGCGGTTCACTGTTTTACCGGTACCGAAAGGGAGCTGGAAAAGTACCTGGAACTGGGCGCCTGGATCGGCATTACCGGCTGGATCTGCGATGAACGGCGGGGAAGCCATCTTATTCCCCTGGTCAAAAGAATTCCCGCAGATAAACTGCTCCTGGAAACCGACGCACCCTACCTTATGCCCCGTAACATGGCCGGGGCAAAGCGTAACGGCCGTAACGAAAGCCGGTATTTGGTACATATCGCGGAATTTATCGCAGAAATACTGGAGAAAGCCCCCGCCCAGATCGCCGCAGAAACATTCACTAATACCTGTGTGTTTTTCGATCTTCCTGCTTCTACAGCTTCTCTGTGATTATTTTTCTGGAATCTTTATCCAGGCGGATGCGGACATGGTTGAGGGGTTCGGAGACAAAGAGGGCTATCTGGCAAATTTCAATAAGGGTGCCGGGAATAACGGCCCCCGCCACTTCCACTGCGGCGTCTTCATCGGTGATGATACGTCCCAACAGTTCAGAAACCTTATTTCCCGCTATTTTCTGTTCCTCTTTCAGCCTTTTAAGGAGTTCTTCCATCTTGGCCCGTTTTTCGGAATCTTCCGTTTTAGTTTCCATTAATTCCCGCAGCTTCCGTATTTTTTCCGCAATAAGCCGCAGCTTGCTGTTGTACTTTTCCTTTTCCTGTTCCGCAGTAAAATCAATGCCGCAGTGGATACGGGTGGACTTTCCCGCCTTCTTTCCGATACCGCCGGCGCGAATTCCCTTGACGGCATAAACATCCCCGCCCAGAATAAGCCCCTTATCGCCCATTTCGATATTTTCCAGGGTGAAAACACTGGAATTGATGATCTCCGAGTCCACAAAGATGGTCTTACGGGCGGCGGCCCGGCAGTTTTCAATGAATTTGGTCCTGATGCCGCCCCCGGATTTGACCATCGCCTGTCCCCTGCCGATGATCCCCCCGGCCACGACGAGGTCCCCCTTGATGATCGCGTCGGTCACATCAAAGGTTTGCTTAATCGTTACCGATCCCCCGGAATAGATCTTGAAACCGTCCGACACCGGCCCCTCAATGGACACGTCCCCGGGGAAGATGATGTTTCCCGTGGCGTATCCCACCGGGCCCTTAATCACCAGGGAATCCCGGACATGCAGCGCCTTTTTTTCTATTACCAGCTGGCCATCAATGTCGGAAACAATAAATTTTCCATCGATCCTGGTGTTCTCCCCCCCGGAAACCCCTTCGGGACGGCTTACCTGGAAGGGGAGGACTATCCCGTGGGTGTTTATTCCTTCCTTCCCCTCAATTCTCGGATGGAGACGGGCAAGGGTCTGGTTCTTTTTTACGATGACAAAGGGGGACCATGAACGGTAATCTATCTGCCGGCTTGCATCCGAAGGCCGGGGTGGCTGGATAAGGTGGGGGTTCATCTCATAGTATTCGATTACTTCGTTTTCCGGCTTGACCCCCCGGGCAATGACCACATTATCGATGGGCCTATGGTTCAGGTTGCATTCCAGGATCGTCTCCTGAACGGTTTCCCATTGGAAACCGTAAACGATGTTGAGTTTGATGAGGAGCGCATTAACCAGGTCCATATTTAAGGGGGCGCCGTCGCTCATGGGAGGCGTAAAATCGGCTCTGGCTTCCATGTCGTTATCGTAAAAGGTGACGACCATGTTCCCGTCATTCCGGTTTCCGGTAACGATCGTCTGGCTGTCGGAGGCTTCCTGGGCTGTTTTTTTTTCATCCGGGGGGATGACAGGTTTTTCCATATTGTCGATCCATTCCTCTTCTCATTATCGGTCAATTCGGATCACTTTGCGCTATTTTTTATAAATTAGCTCCAAAGGGCCGATTTTTGGCCCGGCGGCTTGCAAATATTCCCCTTTTATCGTATGTTTATGCATGTAATCAGAATAATTATTCGTATGTTGCACCGGGAATCTCAAGAACTGTCCTTTAGGAGATCGTAGATCGGAGTTTCCCTCCGGAGCCGTTTGTGAAAGAAAGACTTGCCCGTTTGAAGGCTGTCAGAAAATTTATAAAGACATACCGTATTGAGTCCCAGGAAACCCTGCTGGGGCACCTGCAAAAAGAGGGCTTCCTGGTGACCCAGGCAACCCTCTCCCGGGATCTCAAGCTCCTCAAGGTTGGTAAAATTTCCGACGGTAATAACGGTTATATCTATTCCCTTCCCGGGGATGATGAACGGCAGGAAACGGAGCGCAACTATATCAACGATTTTCTGTGGGGCTATGTGTCCATCGAATGGTCCGGAAGCATCGTGGTGATTAAGACCTATTCGGGTCATTCCGATTCGGTGGCCCTGGCGGTGGACAACCTGGGCCTGGACGACGTGCTGGGCACCATCTCCGGCAGGGACAACACGGTCTTTGTGGCCCTGCGGGAGGGCATCACCGGGGAGGACTTCATGAACCGGATGAAGGAGTCGATTCCCGAGTTGGAGGATTGAGCGTTGTTTGAATGAGGATCAACCACAAAGTCGCAGAAGTCGAAGAAGTAAGGGAAGAAAATTTGTATCTTCTTTTTCGACTTTTTTGACTTTGCGGTTAAAATATTAATTTGTAATAAGGAGAGATCATGAAGTATATTGATTTTGACCAGACTGCGGCCTACAAGAAGTTACAGGCCCTTGCCCCTGCGGGAAAAAAATTCGATTTTGGTTCCCGGCTGGACGCGGGGCGGGTGGAGAAGAACCAGACCCCCATTGCGGCGGGGCTCACCTATTCCTGGGCCGCCAAGGCTGTGGATGAGGGGGCGCTGAAGATTCTCCAGGAACTTGCGGATGAGCAGGAACTGATCGGGAAATACAAGGCCCTGCTGGACGGGGAGATCATAAACACCGGGGAGAAGCGGAAGGTCCTCCACCATCTTTCCCGGGGCGAACTGGGGAAGCCCGTGATCCACGAAGGAAAAAACATCGGGGAATTTTACCGTAAGGAACTGGACCGTTTGGGCGCCTTTGCCGCCGACGTCCAGGCCGGGAAGATCAGGGGCGCCGCCGGGAAGGCCTTTAAGTATGCCGTGCAGATCGGCATCGGCGGATCGGACCTGGGCCCCCGGGCGGTCTACCTGGCCCTGGAAAATTGGGCCGCCGCCGAAGGCAAGCTGAAACTTCACGCCAAATTCATCTCCAACGTGGACCCCGACGACGCCTCCCAAATAACCTCTGCGGTTCCCCTTGAAGAAACTCTTTTTATTCTGGTTTCCAAAAGCGGCATCACCCAGGAAACCCTGTCCAACGAACTCTTTGTCAAGGACAAGCTCAAGAAGGCCGGGCTCGACCCCAGTAAGCATATCGTGGCGGTTACCAGCGAAACCAGCCCCCTGGCCCATAATCCCGCCTATCTGGATT
Source organism: Spirochaetia bacterium (assembly GCA_025997875.1). Classification (GTDB taxonomy): domain Bacteria; phylum Spirochaetota; class Spirochaetia; order Treponematales; family Breznakiellaceae; genus BNUT01. Next base: position 27,010 of record BNVE01000004.1, on the reverse strand, counting down.
CATTCTACATCGACGACTTTATCGGGGGCCGGTATTCTTCGACCTCCGGTGTCGGGGGGGTGATCCTTTCCCTGGCCTTTGGTCCCGATGTTTTCAAAGACTTCCTCGCCGGGGCCCACGAGGCGGACAAGGCTGCCCTGGAACCGGATATCCTCAAAAACGCAGCCCTTCTGGACGCCCTTATCGGCGTGTGGGAACGGAACTTTTTGGGCTGCCCCTACACGGCGGTGTTGCCCTACAGCCAGGCCCTTTCCCGTTTCCCCGCCCACCTGCAGCAGCTTGATATGGAATCCAACGGCAAGCGGGTAAACCGGGACGGAAAGCCCCTGGCCTATTCCACCGGCCCCGTGGTCTTCGGCGAGCCCGGAACCAACGGCCAGCATTCCTTCTACCAGCTTCTCCACCAGGGCACCGACATTGTGCCCCTCCAGTTTGTGGGCTTTACCGAAAGCCAGCGGGGAGACGATGTCACCGTTGACGGCTCTACAAGCCAGACCAAGCTCAAGGCAAACCTGGCCGCCCAGATTGCGGCCTTTGCCAAAGGACAAAGCAGCGCCGACCGGAACAAGGAATTCCCCGGCGGCCGCCCTTCAAGTTTGATCTACGGCAAGCGGCTCACCCCCAGGGCCCTGGGGGCCCTTCTGGCCCATTTTGAAAACAAGGTGATGTTCCAGGGCTTTGTGTGGAACGTCAACAGCTTCGATCAGGAAGGGGTCCAGTTGGGGAAGATACTCACCAAGAAGGTACTCGCCGGTAACTCCGGGGATTTGGCGCTGGATGCGTACAGCAGGATTTTGGGAATTTAAGAAGAGAATAAAACCGCAAAGGTGAATAAGGCGCAGAAGGGAAGAAAGAAAAGGAGAAATGTGAAGATTCTCCCTCCTTTTTCGCCTTCTTCGTCTTTGCGGTTAAAAATCTTCTTCATTACATTGTGATTAATTAAGGAGTGTGTAATGAAACAGAAAAATGTAATTAAGGCTGACAGCAGCTGGATTGAAAAGAGCATCCGGGAATTTCCCGGGACACCATCGGAGCGGATCGGGAGCGGGTGGATGCTTATCACTGCCGGTAATGCACAGGCAGACGGCTCCGGGAACTGGAACACCATGACAGCCTCCTGGGGTGGACTGGGGGTCCTTTGGGGCCGGGATGTGGCTTTTATGTTTATCCGGCCTTCCCGGCATACCTTCGGCTTTGCCAATGACAATGCTCTTTTCACCCTTTCCTTTTTCGATAAGAAATACCACGATGCCCTGTCCCTCTGCGGGGAGAAATCGGGCCGGGACATTGATAAGGCCACTGAAGCGGGGCTTACCCCCATCGTGTTTGACGGCGGCCTTGCCGAGGCTAAGGCTGCGGGGGCGGTTGGGTTTAAGGAAGCGTCGGAGATCATCGTCTGCCGCAAGCTCTACACCCACGATTTTGATCCCGCCGCGTTTCTCGATCCGGTTTCAATCGAGAAATCCTACGGCGGCAAGGATTACCACCGCATGTTTATTGGGGAGATAGTGGGGCTGCTCACGAAGAAGTAGTATAAATCTAATGCGGCGGTTCCAAAATCTGACATTTTGGTACAGATACTCTTATCGCCAATGTTTTATGTTTTTTGGGCGCGCAGGGATTCGAACCCCGGACATCCACGGTGTAAAGGCCCTTCGCCTATATACCTGTTAAAACCGTATTTACTATAGTGTCTGTAAGTACATATATTATAATGAATTATAAAAACCGTCAATACCGTATATAACGGTAAAAACGTACATAAAGACCGTTTTTTCTGGAATTTTTACTGGAAATATTTTGGATAAAAGAAAAGCCCCTATAATCTGGGGCTTTTTTCGTCTATGGCGGTTTTTTCGGGGGCCGGTAACAGTTACCGCTGTAACTAGAGTTGCGGATTCTTACCATAGGGGAGGATTCATATCGCTCATACGTGTCCTTTTCCGGGGGTATGGTTCTTCTACCGGGACTTTATCTTTCAGGTATTCCTCGGCGCAATCGGGGCATAAAATTACTTCTTCCCCCTCGATGATAAGCCGCCGCCACCCGTGGGCCGGGTGGTAGATGGAATTGACAGGGCAAGGATCGGTTTCATCATATACTACCCTTTTGGAGCTTCCTTCTTGGTCTCTACATCGGCATATCAACTGCGTCATATCTTACCTTCCATTGAGGAGTACGTCCCGTGATATTATCGGTAATTTCCGCCACGGACAGGTCTGTGTGCGGGAACTTCAGGGGAAGGCTCATTATCATTGTAGTTGCCGCCTCGGAATAGGGGGTTGCATTATTCCTGGAAGAAAGGTATTTTTGGATATTTTTATCTTTCATGCCAGTCCTCTATAATATATTCCAACATTATACCCTTATTCCTTGTTTTTCTATAGTGATTCGGTACATTTCTCTGTTATGCACTATGGTATCTTTCAGGTGAGGACATCCCTTACAACAGCCGAAAATATGGATTTTATCATCGACCATCATATTCAGTTTACATTCCGTTACCCAGGCCATGTATAACGGGCAAAACGGATCTTTGCCAAAAACCCCGTCAAATTTCATACCCTACCTTCCGTAATACCGATACTTTAATCATATTTCTCATTTTTTACCATCCAAAGGCGGAAGGGTAGATTATGCCTTCTCCCCGGTAAGCCCTTTGGATTTAGCCTCCTCTTGGACATCCAAAATCACCCCTACCTGTTTTCTTGCCATGATCTTGTTATCCGGGTCGAGATTTTGATAGATTCCGATAAGTTCCACCTCATCCGGTTTTAGGGGATTCCCATCCGAATCAACCAGGGTTAGGGCCGGGGGCGGGTCTTGTTCCGGCTTCTTGACGAACATATCCCCTTCTCCGGTCAGTAGCCATTCCCGGTTTACCCCGAATTCAAGGCAGATCAACTTGATGTATCTTTCTGCCATGGGCTTAGTTTCTCTTTCAAAATCTGAAAGCGCACCTTGAGAAAGTCCCATCCTACCTGCAAATTCCCCCTGCTTTATTTTTAGATCAAAGCGGAGTTTTTTTAGCCTTTCCCCAATTCCGGTCATTTTCCCTTATTCCTTCCTATATTTATTATCGTATCGTATTGAGAAAAAAATGTCAAGAAATTTTAAAAATTTGAGAAAAAATGCTTGACTAAATTACTCAATACGATATAATATAAATATAAGATATCGATCGTGGTTCGATAAAAAAAAATTGCTTTTATTCTTAAAGAATAAGAGGTTTTGAACTTGACAACAAGTTCAAAACCAATCAGCCAAGCCGTAGGTTACGGCAAATCCATCCCCGGCTGCCCCTGGGGATGACAAGAGCGTTTTGACAACCCAGAGCCGGGCAGGGCCGAGGGTTTTCAAAACGCTTTTATTTTGAGGGAGAAAAATCATGCTGGACACAGCACAAGGATTGAAGAATGTAGAGCAGTTCAGGGATGCGGTTATGGCGGTAGAGGCCATAGCTAAGCTGGTTGCCGAAATGGGGGGTGTTTTGCCTCCCCAAATCGACATTAGGGCTGGTGGTGAGGCAATTGATATTATCCTTGCCCCTTTGAGTTTTGATCTGGAGAAGCTGCGTGAATATAACGCTCAATCCCGTCAGCAAGGAAACGGTAATTGTCCAGAATGAGGTTTGCATCACCTGATAAACCGCCCTTATTTGGCGGTCCCAGGATTAAAACGGCAATTTCCAGGGCTTTAGCTCTGATTTCTTGATCGAGGTTCATAGTTATTACCCTCCGGGGTGTGAAATGGCCCCGCTTAGGCGGGACGGTTGACACCTCTATTATAGCGCCCTGGAGGTTTTTTTGAATAGGAGGATTTTTATGGAACTGAAAAATGATGAAAAGGAACTTCTGGAAAAGTTCCGTGGTCTTTCCCCGGAAAACCGGGTTCATGCCTTGAGTAATCTCCGGGTGGCCTTGGATTCCCAGGAGAACACCAAAAAAGCTATGAGCGCCGCTCTGAATCCCGCCGAAGGGAAGAGGAGCGCATAAATCATGAACGATACCAGGGCGGAAGTCTTAAAACAGATTTTATTCCGTTTAGATCGTCTTACGGAAATAGGTCTTATTGGGCAAGACGGGGATATTTTGATTTCCGTTGATGAAGCTGCGGCAATCGCCTGTCTGGACGGTAACACAATCCGGGAATACGGGCAAAAAGGAAAAATACCCCGTTACAAGATGGAATCAAATGTCCGTTTTGGGCTGCGGGAATTCTGCGATTGGATCGCAAGCTGCCGTCAACCGTCCCTCAAAGAGAAAAAGGCAGCAAAGGCGGAGGCGTGAGTATGAATTTTTTGGAAAACCTTGCCAAGGAGGAAAGGACATGACAAAGAAGAAAGCAGACATAAAGGACCTTATGAAAAAGTATGCCGTAGAAGCGGACTCTGTAGAAGAATTTGTACGGCGGTACTCCACCCATCAGGCATTTGCCGACAGAGGGTCGGATTACCAATCCGCTTCAATTGCCGGAAATGAGAAAGATGTGCAGATCAATGGTTATGCCATGATTTCCTACCACGATTCGATCACAGGGGACACTGTTACTTGGTTTCCGCCCAATGCGATGCGGGAGGTCAGGAAAAATGCGTGGCCTTCGGGAGCAGCCGAACAGCCCAGGAAAACGGCATAAGGAGCGAATCATGATGATGCTTTTACAGGAAGCCCTTGCCGCTCTGGAAGCCAAGGTAAGGAACTCCCTTAACCGGCTTTCCGGTGTCCAGGTTGGCTTTAACAAGATCGAAAAACGGGGCGGCTATTATGTTGCCATCTACACTGTCTGTGTCCCTATCCCCGATGCGGAGAAGGACGAGGAAAAAGACCGCTGATGTGCTAGTAGTCGGGGCGACAAGAAATAGCCCCCGGCCCCCTGCGGGGCATCAAATAAACTTTGTGGGCAAAATGTCCCAAAAGGAAAAATGTATGTCGAAAGTTACTGAATTGCAAATTGCCCAAGTCGGCTATGAATCCGGCAAAATGGCAATCGAAAACATGAAGCCGAAAGTCCTAACGGTAGATATTATCTACAAAAAGGAAAACACCGAAATTAATCCCGGCAAAATTTCCTATGACCCCGATAGTGATCTCCTGATTATTACCGGGATTCAACCCGATATAATGCACGAAGCGAGAATTTCATTTACCCCCGAGGCGATTCCCGCCTTAATAAAAACCTTAAAGGAATTAACAGAATGAAAAACCTTCTCCACGCTATTCATGCCAAGATTGGACATTGCCTCTACCGTGCGTCCGTGTCTCTGAAGGAATTTGGGGAGCTAAAACATATTGATACTCTTATCAGTATCGGCAAAGCCAGTAGAGAATTCACTATGAGTTTCCCGATTAAGTGAGCCGGAAATGAAACGAGGTCAACAGAAACAAGTGAGCGTTCCTGATTATTGTGTTTCGGTAATGAACGAGATTTGCGGGAAGAAGCTGCACCGCGAATATGCACTCAAAATGGCGGATCGTGACCGAAAAAGACTGAATAAAAAAATCAGGGAAATGCAGATTATTCTTGAGACGATCAAGGAAACAAGGAGGGCGTAAAAATGAAAAGAACCGAGGCTTTGACGTTAATAAAATGGGCGGGATGGCATAATGACAGCCAGAAGGCCGCACTGATTGCCGCCCAAAAAGGGATCGGTAAAGCTGCGTACCGCAAAGCCTTCCTTGACGGGCAAAAGGCAAAAAAACGTGATGAACCCTGCGAGTGCCTCAAATGCTCCAAAGGAGCGGAATAATGCCGAGATCAAAACCTGCACAAAAGGAGTTTAAGTATGTCAGTAGAAGTACCTGAATTGGCTGTTCCCGTAAGGGCACAGAAATTGGTGAGTGAAATTTTGGGTGATCTGGAAAGCTCAATGCAGCGGGCCGCTCATTTTTTCAAGAGCGGCGAAGAAGCGTATGACCACCTTTTTATGCCGATGGCGTTAATGGCTATCCATCGGGCAGGGCTGGATTCCCCAAAATTGGCGGTACGCCGGGGGGATGTGCAGTACGATACACCCTACCGAGGAGAACGGCGGGATCTGCTTGCCGTTACTCAAACCGATTATTGGATAGATGCCATTCAGAAAATCCGTAGCAGCCATATTACCGGCTACTACAATGGCTTGAATTTTTACGATATAAAGCCCGGTGATTATCTCCGTATTCCAATCAAGGTTCCTCCGTGCGAAACCAACGGCTTAAAATTTGGAAAACTGGACACCGTGGCGGAGGCCGTTGTCGCCGATGTGATTAACGACAAAATTATTTTTCAGTTTGAGGAAATACTTTTCTTTTCCGCAATCAACAGAGAAAACACGTCCAAAGGTGGATTCCAGAACAGCGATCTTTCCATTTATCTGAATGATTCCTTTATGTCGGTTTTCGGTCGCGTCAAGGAATTCATGGTTCCAAACAAATACGGAAAATTGATCACGCTCCCCACAAAATATGAAATCTTTGGCGAGGGAGATGATGAAAACGGGAACTGGAATGACGGATACCAACTTGAATATTTCAAGAAGATCAAAAACCGGATACGCACCTTTGAAAATGATACCCGGTGTTCTTGGACTTCTACCCCGGCTGGCGCGACCACCTTCGCGTATGTCGGCCTCATTGGCGTTGCCAACTACAACGTTGCGAGTTATACGGAAGGCGGCGTGGCCCCCGCTTTCTGTATCTCTTAAATCCCGCCCCTTTATGGGGCGGTAGGGAGAAAAACGGTGATTGTTTTGATAGTGGTTCTGGTTGTGGCGGCGCTCCTCGTATGGTGGCATTGGTTCAACAACCATAAAAAATGGGACTTTAGGAAAAGTCAAAGGGGGAAACGATGAATCAGGATCAGGTAAAAGAACGGTTATTGAAGCTCCACGATTGCGCAGAGGAATTCATCGTGATCTTTTCGGGGAAGAAATGCAAAAAGGTGAACGGACTTTACAAGCCCGGCACTAAGGAAATTATCATCCATAATCGGAATTTTGGAGTAGGTGATGATGCAAACAACGATCTGCTTTTCTATACCGCCATGCACGAATTAGCGCACCATATCCAGTTTACAGAATTTCACCAGAAAAGCGTCCGATCCCATACCGCCCTGTTTTATTCTACCCTGGATGATCTGGTAGACATTGCTGAAAAGAAGGGCCTTTACGAAATGCCCATAGACGATGACACCCAAAAACTCATTGACGAAGTAAAGGATATTTCCTGCGAGATCGCCGCTCTGCAAAGGAAATTGGGGAATGTGCTACACAGGCTCCATGAAGATTGTCAGGAAAAGGGTATCCGTTTTGAGGACGTACTTGAACGGAAAGCCCAGATTGCCCGGAGTACCCAAAAGAGCGCCATGAAAGCCGATGCCCTTAACCTTCCCGCTGAAATAGGTGCGGATGTTCAGGATGCGGCAATCAGTGAACGGGATGATGAAAAGCGGGCGGCCATAGTCCATGCGGGGAAAGAAGGGAAAAGCATTGATCAGGCAAAGCGGGCACTTGCCACACCGCCCGCCGAGGTGGATGAAACCGTTTCGCTTATGAAGGAAAAAGCCCGCCTGGAAAGGACTATCAATAGTCTGAATCGGCGCTTGGAAGAAGTAATAGAACATTTACAGACCAAAGGAGAGGAATAGTATGGATTGCACAATCATGGTGGTAAATGAGGAAGCAAAAGAAATTTACATCAAGGAACTTTCGGGCGTGAGTGATCCCCGACAGGTGCTGAACAAATTGAGACGGGCAAGAAACATCATTGAAAAACCCTATGTGACAACGGTTCACATAGAAGGTGATAAAAAAGCTTTCCGCATCGGCACCGAAAAGGACACCGAAAATTGGTTGCGGCAGCGGATCAGGAATTTCAAGGCTGTAAAAAAGCATGAAGAATATAATAAGGGAGGTGAGACAGGTGATTCTGCTTCTTCTGTTCCGCCAGTTGATGGGGATGCTAAATGACCTATTACCTGCGTGGATTTCGGTTGAATTGCCGAAACGCCCTACCGAAAAGGCCGATAGGATGTGTTTTAGCAATAATTACGGAAGCCGTTTAACCGTACATCTGGAACCGCGCCTTATCGGAGGGCGTGTGGCGGTGGGTGGGCGGAAAAACGAGAGCCTTCTCCAGGCATTTACAGGAGGCCAAGGATCCAGCCGGGGATTATTCCGGCAAACGGGTTTAATAGTGTAAAGCTGGAAAAAGCACGTTCCCGTAAGGGAAAGGCGGCAATGCTTGTGTACTATAAGTACCCATGGGGAGGCGTTGCCGGGTTCAATACCCGAGCGGGATGAAGAAATAAGTCCCGTAGGTTTTTTAGGGGACATGACCGGAGATAGCAACGGGGGTGACTGTAAATTACCTGTCTATGACACGGAAGGCGCACGTCTTTCTGTCCCCACAACCGGTTTGTGCGCTGGCAGACCCGCCGCCGCGCCATAAATAAGCATCAGTTGCGGGTTTTCGGGGATGTGGTGCAGCGGCAGACACACTGGACGGCGGAGAAATCTTGCCGCCCTGCTAGCGCGGGTTCGATCCCCGTCATTCCCAGTGCGTTCTTCTAGTCTAGCGCATTTGAATAATTAGACGTGGTTTGGGTAATGCCCCAATCCTTTTTATCGGTTTATGCAACGTGACAATTAAAACCGATTGGTGAGCATGGGAAATGGGGAGTTACCCGCCCAGGCCCAATAAGGGGGATCGTTGATCCCCCAGGGCACAAAAGGAGGTGTATGATGCGGCCCCACGGAAACCGGGCTGGTAGCACGGTAAAAGGGCCTGTAAGCAAGGGATAGAATTTCTGGATGTCCAGAAAAATGAAAGCGGAAGTATGGGGAAGTTTCCCCCTAACAATAAATTTGTGTGCATTACACACAGAAGGAGAATTTTATGATTTATGATGCTTTGCTTGAGCGCTGCAAACAAAACGTGAATATCTCGAAAATGGGCTATGAGGAATGGCTTGAACTGCGCAAAGGAAGTATCGGCGGGAGCGATGCGGGCGCAATCATGCAGTACATCGGCGAATGGGGCAGCTCCTTGACTGTGTACCTTAACAAAAAGGGGCTTGCGGTTTCCAAAGACATGAGTGTCGCCGCAAAACGGGGAAAGATTCTGGAGCCGGTGATCCGGCAGTATTTCGGCGAAACTTACCCCGGATTAGTTATTGCACAAGTCCCGTTTATGCTCTATCACCCGGAATACCCCTTCATGTCGGCAAACCTTGACGGCGTTATTATGGGGCCGGAAACGGAGATCAACGGCAAGAAAATTTCAGGGTTGGGTGGCCTTGAAATTAAATCCTCCAAAACCGGGTATGGATTCGGGGCCGATGAAATCCCCGATGGGTACTATTGCCAGGTTCAACACTACATGGCGGTTACGGGCCTGAATTGGTTTGTCATGGCGGTTTACTTCCTGGAAGCGGAGGACATCGGTTATTACGTTATTGAGCGTAACGATGATTTTATCACAAAAGACCTTATCCCTGCTGAAAAGAACTTTTGGGAAAATAACATCGAGAAAAATGAATGGCCCGCCGCCGTGGGCATTGATTCAGAAGAGGAGATGCTGACCGGAATGTTCACGGGTGGAAAGTCCCTTGCCTTGGGCGATAATGAGCGGAATCTTTGCCGGGAATACACGGAAGCCCACGCCACATTTAAGGAAGCGGAAGAAGCCAAAAAGCGTATTTCTATCCAGCTTAAAGAGATCATTATTCAGCGGCAAAGCGGGAATTCCGGTGAAAAAAAGATTTCAGCCCTTGCCGGGCCTTACTCAATTTCGTGGACCCGGTTTGAAACTTCCCGTGTGGATTCCGAAGCCCTTAAAAAGGATGGTATCTATGACAGATACATCAAAAAATCCGAAACGGGCCGCATGACCATTACCGAAAAGAAGGTATCCTAAAATGTCAACAAGGTGCCTTATATCGGCAAAGATACTCGGAAAGGTATTTACCATTTATTGCCACCATGACGGGTACGAGAATCATATCATTCCTCTTTTGAGGGATCATTATAATACGCAAGAAAAAATTGAAGCGTTAATAATGATGGGTAATACATCTGCAATTTATGAAACCCTTGATCAATGCTCCCCGTATGCAGACGGGAGTGAAAATGGCGAAAAATACGAAAACAACGCCCCAACGATAACAGAGCGATTTGTATTAAACCCTGCTTATTATTTTGAATACTATTGGGACGGTAAAGAATGGTACTGGAGCTATATGCACAGTCCGATTAAACAAATTTCAGAGTATAAGGAGGATTAAATGTTATTAAAAGAACTGGAAATTCTGAATTGCCGCAAAATTAAACAAGCGGCTATCCAATTCCACGGCCCTGGATTGCAGATAATTAAGGGACAGAACGGGAGCGGAAAAAGCTCCATAGTCCAGGCAATCCAGCTTACCCTTGAAGGTACGAAAGCCTATACACCCGGCATGATCTCCTTTGGAGAAACCCAAATGGAAATCATTGCCAAAACCGATAACGAACTGAAAATTCAGACCAAGATCACCGGCGATTCTGTAAAACAAAAAGTTTCAAGGTTTGATGAAGAATCGGGCCGGTATGTCGAAGTATCGGGAGGGGTACGGACTTTCATTGAAGGTGTCCGATCCGGCTTTGAAATGCCCTGGGCTATGCGGGATATGACCGATGCGAAGATCATCGAAATCCTGAAAGACCGCGCCGGAATAACCGAACAGATCAACCAAATTGATGTGGACAAAAAGGACAAAGAGGTATTGCGTACCGATATTGGCCGCGAAAAGAAAAGCCTGGGGGATTTGGGGGCGGAGAAGGAAAAGGCGGAGCATCCCCCCAAGATAGATGCCCTGCAAGCGGAGCGGGCTACAGCTAAAGCGTATCTGGAAAAAGTGGATGATCTTTTGGCAAAGGCAGAAAATTATATCCGGGAAAAAATCGCTTTCAAGGCCATTGAGGATATTGCGAATTTGAAGCCCGTCATTGATGTTACGCTTAAACATGTCCAGGAAAAGCTGGAGAACGATAAAAAGTACACGAAGGCCGACCTTGACGGACTGGATAAGCAATACAACGCTTGGATGGAGCTTGAACAAAAAGCCCTTGATTATGACAAGTACCAGGAAAAAAAGGAAAAGATTGAAGCCCTGGAAATCCGGTACAACGCCTTGACGGGGGAAATAGAGGCGCTGCGGGAACAGCGGAAAAAGGCGCTTTCCGGGATGAAGATACTCAAAGGGATGGAAATCACGGAGGAAAACACCCTTGTTCATAACGGGGCAGTCCGGGGGGTTACGGAAGTAAACAAGGTTTCAAACTGGTCTACCGCCGAAAGCGTCCAGGTGTTTTTCAGTATCGCCGCAAAATTTGCCGGAGACATGAAGGTGATCGTTGTCGATAATGCGGAATCCCTGGATTCCAAAACCACAGAGGTAATCTCAAAGTGGGCGGAAACGGCACAATTCCTTGTGCTACTTCTCAAAGTCGCCGATGTGCCGGAAAACCTTGAAGATGGAATTGTCTACGTCCGGGAAGGGGAGGTTTTAACAAAATGAAGTACGGTACATTCATTGAGGCCAAAGGCGGAGAATTTTCCAAGCAGATAAATTTCTTGTCAAAGGCAATTTCCAAAGATGAAACCCGATTTTTTATGATGGTTTTGCACATAGAGCCATCAGAAAAAAAAGAGGGTGCATTTTTGGGTGTAACAACCGATGGACGGCGGTTACATAAGGTTGATCCGCTTGCCTGTCCCCCTGACTGGTTGGAGACCGGAGATTGGAGGGTAGTAAGATCCGATATAAAAACTGCGTGGCTTGCAAAACAGATTCCACCGGAACTGAAGCCGGGGGAGGAAGCTAAACCGTGGCAAGGATTCCCTGCGTGGAGGCGTGTAATTTCCCAAGATGAGCCGACCTTTACAACAAATTTCAGGGGCTTTGCTTATTCAAGCAAGGTGAGGGGGTGTAATTATCAGGAAATGGTGAGATTTGTTCGGGAGTTTCCCGATCCTACCGTACTGAATTTGGATTACCTTGCTGATTTGGGCAATTTCCTTGTTTGGGATGTTGGATGGGTAAACGGTAACAAAGCCATAACCTTTAGGAATGGGGATCGCTATGCGCTGATGATGCCCATGCAATATTAAGATGAAAAGGTGGTAAGAGCATGATCTCCTACTTTGGTGGCTTTTTGTCCTTCTTAGGGCGGCCAGGGCCCGGATCGTCGTTGATCATATCTAGTGCGGATTTTTCATATAAAACTTCACGAGAGATCGGCTTTATACCCTTTTTCTGTAGCCGTTTTAAGACCGAATCAGGTTTAATTTCGAGAATTTCGGCCATTTCTGATAGGGTGTACCCTTCCATACTCATAATATCGGAGTATATCAGAAAAATGTTAAAAAATATACTGAAATTTCGGATATTTTGCTTGACATATTATCCGAAATATCGGATAATAAAATATCGGTTGGTTACCGGTGATGTAGGGAACGAACAAACGAGGTCCTAAACAGGGCTTTTTGGCGTGTTCGTTCCCCGCCATACCCGGCTAACCACCGGGGGCCCTGTTTAGGACCTTATTTTTTGGTTTTGGAGGTTTTGCGATGGAACGAGCGCAAAAACGGAGAGTGGTGCGTCCGCCAGCGGAATTCTGCTGGGTAGAGGACTTCGGGGAGATTGAACGGCTGGGGAAGATACATGCCAAATTGGAGGCAATGACGGATTGCTTCAGCAGGTATGACCCTACGAGGGTGAAAGAGGTGGATGCCGCAACGGTCTATGGCTTCTGGTACATTCTGGAAGATATTTGCCGTGAACTGGCGGTCATCATCAAGCTGGACTACTGGACAGGTGAGGCTGGCCCCGCTGTTAAAGTAGACCAACCGGCATAGGAGCAAACGGCGGTGGGGGCAAAACCCGCCGCTATTGGAGAAGGAAAATGGGTTTAAGTAAAAATATAGCCTACGAGGTTGACGGCAATGGGTGCTGGAATTGCACAAGCCATACTATCGGTACAGACGGGTATCCCATGAAACGCTATGAAGGAAGAACTATACATATGCACAGATATATTTATCTTACCCAAATTGGGCCGATTCCAGAAGGCATGGTTGTGAGGCACAAATGCGATAATCGGCTTTGCATAAATCCAGAGCATCTTGAACTTGGGACGCAAGCGGATAATATACATGACCGAACAATCAGAAAACGGGGAGCTTGCCACAAGGGAGAAAAGAACTCAATGGCAAAATTATCAGAAGAAGATGTACGCAAGATACTAAAAAGATATAAAAATGGGGAACGCGCCTATTTTATAGCAAGAGAATATAAGGTAACAAACGAATGTATTTATGACATTGTTCATAAAAAAGTTTGGAAACATATTCATGAAGAAGGAGGAAAAGCTATATGACAATTTGTTGCTTGGACACGGAAACTACCGGCCTTGAACCGATAAATTCCGGTCCTTTCGAGTTGGGCTTTTTGATTTACGAGAAAGGGTTATTGATTGAGGAGCGTGTATTTCACCTAAATCCCCTCAATGAGGAGGTGCTTATCCACCCCGAAGCCCTGGAAGTGAATGGGGTTACGGAGGAGCAGATACGGTCTTATCCCCCGGCTGGGGAGATTGTGCCGGAAATTGTAAAGTTTCTACAAAACCATACACCGCCAGAAAAATTAGTTTTATTGGCTTATAACGCACCGTTTGATTATGGGCATCTAGGCGGTCTATTTTTCCGTTGTGGATTCAATATGAATGACTATTTTAATGGTCGGCTTATTGATGTTCTGGAATTGGTGAAGAAAGCCAAGGATAAGAACTTATTGCCGTCTACTCGGGATAATAAATTGGGAACCATTGTGAAAGCTTTGGGGATTGAACAGGGAAAAGCGCATACAGCCTTAGACGACATACGGGCTACGCGTCAAATATATGAAACGATCTATATGATCGAAAGGAAGGGAAGAATATGAAAACCGATGGATCGGACAAAGAAACCAAGGGTGCCAAAGAGGACAATGATCCCGCGAAAGGCTTAAAGAAGCAGATCCAACAGATGGCCAGCCAGTTTGAAAGTGCTTTGCCGAATAAGATCGGGGTAGAGCGTATGATGAGAGTAGTTATGACCGCTATTCTTAACAATCCCAAACTTGCTCTTTGTGAACCAAATTCCTTTTTTGGGGCGCTTCTCCAGGCTTTGCAACTAGGCTTAGAGGTCAATACGCCTTTAGGCCAAGCTTATCTCATTCCTCGAAAAAAGAACGACAAAAACGGAAAATTCCTTTATTGGGAATGTAAATTCCAGTTGGGCTATCAGGGTTTACTGGATCTATGCTATCGGTGGGGAAAATACCGCTATATCGGTGCTGAAATCGTTTATGAGGGGGATGATTTCAGCTACGAATTTGGGACAAGCCAATATCTGCGGCATATCCCAAAACATAAAACCGAAAAACCCACCTTTGTATGGGCGAAATACGAAATGGACAATGGAGGGCAGCGGTTTGTGGTATGGACATGGGATAAGGTCTGGAAACACGCTATGGAATTTTCCGAATCCTACGATGCTAAAAATGATTCTTGGAAGTTTAGCGCATGGTCATCCAACCAGGAAAGCAAGGAATCAATGGGGCAAAAGACACTGCTGCATACCCTGCTGAAATTCGCTCCAAAGTCTGTGGAAGTGGCGCAAGCCGTTTCCGCCGATGAAAGATCGATAATTGCCCGCCCCGTGAGCGAAGGCGGAGAAACAAAATTCCATTTTGACGTGGAAACCCCTGCAATGATTGAAGCCCCTGATGAAAACGCCAAGGACTTTATGAATAAGGTCAATAATGGCACCGGGAAAAAAGCAGGGGAAAAGATGGCGGAGTCCGCTGCCCAGGAAGCCGAAACCGTACCGGCGCAATCCGCTGCCACAAAGTCAAAAGGGAACCCCACAAGCAGCCTTTTCCCGAAGGATGAAGATGAAGCTCTTGCGGAGCAGTATGAACAGCAACAGGCCGGGATAGAACCCCCGGACTTTGGTTAGGGGTAAATCATGGCTGATATAAACCACGTTATATTGGTTGGCAGACTTACCCGTGATGCGGAATTGAAATATACCGCAAATGGGCAAGCAGTTTCAAAATTTTCAATCGCTGTAAACCGGAGTGTAAAGAAGGGTGATCAATGGGAAAGCGAACCGAGCTTTTTTGATATTACCCTCTGGGGGAAACGGGCAGAATCCTTGAATCAGTACCTTGTCAAAGGCAAACAGATCGGCGTCGACGGGGAACTGCGTCAAGACCGTTGGGAACAGGACGGGAAAAACCGCTCAAAGGTTGAGGTTATTGCCAGTAACATAAACCTTTTGGGTGGTGGGCCTGGGGCCGGAGAAAGCGGTGAAAGCCGGGGGTATGCGGGAAAATCGGGCGGTAATTCTTCCAGCGGGAAACCTTTTGGGCCGCCCAAGGACGAAACTCCGCCGTCAGATGATGGTTTTGCAGATGATATTCCGTTTTAAGGAAGGGAAAAATGGAAAATAACAAGAATCCTTTTAATGTGAATGCCGGTCAAATTTGGATTGAAAATGATCTAAGGCATAAAAAGGTAAAGATAGTTTTGTCAGTTGATGAAGAATCTGGATATGCGACCATACAGGGCAAAGAAAGCGGCAAAATAACAAAAGCAAAATTAAGCCGTTTTCATGGTAGGCGTGGTGGATATATGAGGAAAAAGAATTGAAGATCAAATTGCCGGTCCACGCCATTCTGAAAGGCGGATATATCGTCCTCAAAGAGGTGAACAAGTCCGGCAAGGAATTGATCGAAAGGCTCTTTACTAAAAAAGTGGAATGGGAGGAGAGGAACAAGAGGGAATTTTACTTACAGATTGAACTTGATTTACGGTATCAGCATCGAACATTCAAGCAAAATTCCAGCGTTTGGGTATTGGTAACGGCGATCTTTGAATCCATGGAGGACCGATTGCCCGATGAAGAAGAAAAATACAGCCTTTACCTTGACCTTTTGGAATTGTATGCGGACAAGATACCTAACCGTTTCGGCGGGCTGCGTACCGTCCATATTTCCGAATCAAACTCCATAGAGGGGGCGCGGTTCATTGACGGACTGCTTCATCACCTCGCTACCGTGTGCGATCTGTCTATGGACTCACAAGCATCGGTAGTTGATGTCATGTGGGAATGGGAGGAATGGCGGGGGAATATGAAAATTGATCCTATGGATTATTCAGACCTTGCCTGTACCCAGTTACTCACCGAGGCGGAATGGCGGGAAAAACACCCGGTATCGGAGGCAAGCGGAAAGGGCGGACGAATTGAATTAGCCCATATCGTTACACGGGGAGCGGACGGGAAGGATATTGAAATGCCCTGGAACTGGATAGCCCTTCTCCATGAGGAACATATAGGTATGCAGCATCAAAAAGGCTGGGATGAATTTTTGCAGATTTATCCCCACCTTCGGGGCCGGGTTGAACGTGCCCGACAAATGGCGGGGAAACTGGAATTAAAGGCTTTACCTAAAAAGCCGCAAGATTTGGCATTGGAGGCTTTAGAAAATGAGTAAAGAAAAAATCAAAAGAAAGAAGCATAAAAAGCGCAAGGAGCATAGTGAAATATTTTACGAGTGGGTTTTGGTTGTGGCATTTGGCTTGTTTGCGTTTCTTATCTCTATTTTGATTGCCATGGAGAGCGTAAAGTGAAACAGTCAAATTTTGTCCGTGGTGAAAAATACCGCCTTGTTCGTATGCAGTACAAGGGTATGCCGGAGCTTAACGGTACAGAAGTTATTCTTACAGGAATAAAAAAGGGAAAACCAAAAAGACCAGTACAACCATGGGACAGCCCAGGGAGAGGTCCGCGCCATTACAAATTGAGCAATGGTATGAAGGTATTAGGATGCAATTTAGAGAGGGTGGAGGATAAATAAAATGAATGATATTCAATTATGCTGCGCCTATTGCTTTTTTATTTTGGGGCAAGAGGAACAAGAAAGTTACAGAGGTGAAAAAGCTGATTTTTATATCGCCGATGGGACCAGGACATGGCTTCACGATGAACTCTGTAAAGCCCTTGGACTTACAAAAAACGAAACAAGGGAAGTAACGGATAATTTGTCCAATTACAAGTTTAATCCACATAGGGTTTATGAAGCATTGTGCGGAATAAAGAGGGAGAGAAACGAAAAAGGGGAGGCTAAAGCATGATCAAGGAACCGATACAAAATATGCCTCAATTAAAATTCCTGCAAAAATACCTTATTAGGAATGGCGATGACGGTGTAATGGGATTCATTGCCGGTGGTTGTTTCAAGAGTTATTTTATGGGTAACAAAATTAAAGACATCGACATATTTTTTCCCAATAGGGATTACTACGAATATGCGGTATCTGCGAATGAGGAAGAAATAATCAATGAAAATGATAACTGCCTTACCATTACGAATGATGGGGTAAAGATAGACCTGATATGCTCGATTTTTGGAACCCCGGAAGAAGTTTTATCAAACTTTGATTTCACGGTATCTAAGTTTGCAATGGATGATCAAAACGTCTATTACCATAACAGGTTTTTCAAGGATATTACGCTCAAAAAACTGGTAATAGACGATAAAATCCCAAAACCATATTCCACCTTTACCCGGAGCATGAGGTATAGCCGGTATGGTTTCAATCTTTGCAAAGAATCAACCATAAAATTACTGGATGCCATACGGAGGGAAGAAACCGAGGCAAGTGTTGATAATGTAGCGCAAACTTTATATGGGGGGTGGGATTGATGATCGAGGCATTGATAATAGCGATTGCCCTTGAAATGGGATTGCCACCGTATTTGGTACTTGCTATAGCCTATACGGAAAATGAAACGCTGAATCCGACAGCGGTACACCTAAACCTGGACCCTATCACCGGGGCAGTATTAAGCCGTGATTTGGGAGTAATGCAGTTAAACGATAGCTGGTTTACCGGGGACTGGGCTGACCCGGAAACAAATATCCGTGCTGGATGCGAACAAATAAAATGGCTTTTGTCCATGCCCAACATGAATTATTGGCTTGTGGCAATCGCTTATAACTGCGGCTATTCCCGCCTTTTGGCAGGGCCGCCGCCAGCCCGGAGTATTGATTATGCGGAAAGGGTTTTTATCCTTTTTAATGAATATCGTGGTTACAGACACTAAGGAGGATCATCATGACCAATGCACAGAAACAATTTATTAAGGACTTTATAAGTCATTACCATGTAAAAAATATTTCCGTTCGGCCTTCTTTGGCTTGTGTTCAAATATGCGATCCTAGATATGAGGATCTCCCTACATATTTTGCCTTTATAGAAGAATGGGTTCCTTGTATACATTTAGCCAGACATGGGGCGGATAGAGAATTGGAAAATATCATTATGGATTTTCCTTTTAACTCTATGGACGAAGCGATGAAATATTTTGAAGAAATATTTGAGGCAAAAAATGTCACTGAATGAAGCCAAGGGGAATATGTACGGGTTTGTTACCCATACTTGGAATACGGTCAAGGGAAAATGCCCTCATGGTTGTTCCTACTGTTACATGAAACGGTGGGGGGAACAGAAGCCGATACGGTTTGACAAAAGAGAACTAAAGACCGACTTGGGGAGTGGGAATTTCATCTTTATCGGATCCTCATGTGATATGTTTGCGGAGGGTATGCCCTCCGAGTGGATTGTTGAAACATTGGAAAAGGCAAACCAGTATAAAAACAATTACCTTGTCCAATCAAAAACCCCGGAACGCTTTTTACAATTTCATACCATGTTACCTCCGGAGAGTTTTACGCTTTGCACTACTATTGAGACAAATTTTGTATACAGCGAAATAATGGGATACACCCCCGCACCAGAAATTCGGGCAGATACCATATCAAAACTTACTGAACACAAACACATGATTACGGTGGAGCCTATCATGGAATTTGATGTAAAGGCTCTTTCACACCTTATTCTATCTGCCTGGCCGGATCAGGTGAACATTGGGGCAGATTCCGGGAACAACGGCTTGCCGGAGCCGTCCGGGAAAAAAATAAGGCAGTTGATTGAAGTATTGTCCCGTCATACTAAGGTTTTCCAAAAACCTAATCTTGCAAGGCTATTGAAGGCTTAGGGAAGGTCAAAAAATGGGCTGGTATTCTATTTACCAGTAGTGGTCAGTAGCGATTTTTAAGGAGTTGGACGTGAGTACCAAGAAAGAAATTACGATTGTTTTTAAGGTTTCCGAGGCAGAATATGCAAGGGCCGTCCCCTACATCGGGGAAGAAAAACATCGTCATTATTGGGCCAGAAATGCCTTTTTTGAAAAGGTGTCCCGGATGGAGGCAAACGATAAAAAAGCCAGGGATCAGAAAATGCTCACTGATGCGGGGTATATCAACGAACTGATTAAGAAGGGCTTGATCAATATCAAGAATTCATAAGGGATGAGAAACATGGAAGAAAGCGCCAGGGCAGCAACATTCAAGATTTTAGACGAATACCCGGACGGTTACCGTTTCAAAGGTATTGCTTTAATGCAGGGGGTGGAGCTAAGAACCGGAAAGATTCATTACCCCGATACCATGTTGCGGTATATGCGGGATTATCGGGCCACGACCGGGAGGAACATTGTCAATGTTGATCGGGCACGTTCTATCTATGAGATTCAGGAGAAGGCATGAAAATTGCAAGGGTATTCCCCAGAAGAACAAACTCGACACCCGTAGATAATCTTGCCTTCATTGGCCACCCGGATCTTTTTTCTGGACTGGTTGAAGTAGACAAGATTCATATATCTGTAACCTTTTCGTGGGATTTACCGGATGCGGAGAAACTTTACAAGGAATGGAGCGAGATCGCCCCTACGGAAATCGGCGGCCCCGCAACCGGGCAGCGGGGGGATGATTTTACGCCGGGGATGTATCTGAAAAAGGGATATGTCATAACAAGCCGAGGGTGCCCTAATCGGTGCTGGTTTTGTTCTGTGTGGCGGCGGGAGGGTGATACCCTTCGGGAACTCCCCGTGACAGAGGGGTGGAATATTCTTGACGATAACCTTCTTGCCTGTACGGATGATCACATCAAGACGGTTTTTGCAATGTTGGCCCGGCAAAAGAAGCGCCCGTTTTTTACGGGCGGACTGGAGGCGGCAAAACTTAAACCGTGGCACGTAAAGGAATTTGCAAAGCTGAATCCGATTGAAATGTTTTTTGCCTATGATACGCCGAATGACCGGGAGCCGCTTTTTGAGGCGGGCAAGATATTGAAGGCAGAGGGATTTAAGGTGTGCCATCCACTGCGCTGTTATACCTTGATCGGTTTTCCGGGGGACACATTTGAAAAAGCGGAAACGCGGCTTTTCGATTGTGTGAAAGCGGGCTTTATGCCTATGGCAATGCTTTATCGGAATCAATCGGGAGAGCGTGATTCAAACTGGATAAGATTCACATGGCCGTGGGCACGCCCTGCGACAGTACGCGCAAAATGCAAAGAGGCCGGTATATGGTTGGCAGAGAAATAGCGGAGGGAAGCATGAAAGACGAATTAACGGACGATTTATTTGAAGGCTATCAGCGGAAAAACTTTACTGCCGAGGATGTTTTCAAGCTCATTGATAACCATTCTGTCTCTAAGGCTATAGGGGTAAAACTCATTGAGGGGTACGGCTTACGCATGGCTGGTGAGGCTATGGATAAAATGAGGAAAGAGTCCGGGATTGAGTATGGGGAAGATGTGGAAGCCGTCATTGTTCGTGTAAACAGAAAGTTGGACAAGGTTCTTGAAGGGATCAAAGTGGATATTATCGAAATGAAGCCAAAAAGGAAAGGTAAATATGTTCACAAGTGAAAATAACCCCGGAAGAAACGATAAAAGGGCAAACGAGGCTGTAGAACTTTATATATCCGGGATGTCTCTGGCAAAAGTTGCCAAAGTAATGGGATGTTCGAGACAGGCCGTTCATGATATGTGCCGCTTGCGCCCGGAATATAAGCCCAGAAAAGCTAAACCGTCAGAATGTCAGTATTTTAATGGCGTTAAATATACTAAACGAGTTACCGGTTACTTCCTATCCACCAATGGAGACAGAACGCTTATGCACCGGGATGTATGGCAATATAATAACGGTCCTATTCCCGATGATTTTGATATTCATCATAAGGACCATGACAAGTCAAATAATGGGATTGAAAACCTTGAAATGTTGTCAAAATCTGAACACGCAAGAATGTATTCAACTGGAAAAAATCAGTTTACCAAAAGGATCACTGCGTGAAAACGATATTTGTGGATTTGTTCGCAGGAATAGGTGGCTTTGCTCTTGGGGCTTACTGGAGCGGTTTGCAGATTGATGAGCATTATTTCTCTGAAATTGATCCGTATGCGATAACGGTATATCAAAAACGATTCCCTAATGCGGTATCACTAGGGAATATAAAGAAAATTGATGGAGTTGAATTATGCAAGAAATGGACAAAGGAGAATCAAGGGGAACCCGCGCAGGTCTTAATGACCGGCGGGTTCCCATAACTCATGTCAGCCCCACAGTGTCGCCGGAAAAAAAAGAGCGGATCAAGACGAGCGTGATCTTTGGCCTGAATGTCGGAGGATGTTGTGCGAGTTACGACCCAGAGCGGCTTTGTTTGAAAACGTCCCAGGACTTTTTACTTCCAATGGAGGAAGGTTTTTCAACGGAGTTTTATCGGACATTCACCGATGCGGGTATGATGCGGAATGGCAAGTTATATCGGCTGCGGAAATGGGCGCTCCTCACCTGCGTAAAAGGGTTTGGATCGTTTGTTACCAAAATAATAGCGGGGGGGGGGCACCATTATTGGCGTACTCCTTATGAAAATATGAAAATGCACCTGGAAGCGGGAAAGCCCCTTAATCTGAATGACCAGCTAAACGCAATAAGCAAGGGATTGATACATTCTCCTCGTGCTTTCGATTGCACCAATGCAATGCCAAAAGAAGTATGTAGTACGGGTAAGACAATAAAATCATCATCTGGTAGAAGTGGCGGAATATCCCTTAACGCTTACGCTAGACTATTGCCTACTCCCCGTGCAAACAGCGGAAAATCCCCATGCATACATGGTCAGGGTGGCCTTGATTTACAGACAGCAGTTAAATTATGGCCTACCCCGACCGTGAACGGAAACAATAATGTAAAAGGTAGTAGCCCGAAATCTGGGGATGGATTATCAACGGCTGTAAAGCGGGAACATTGGCCTACCCCGACAGCCTTCGACTGGAATACGGCGGTAAAAGATAGAACTGTACCAGGAAGTAAAACATATAAGGGAAACCTGAAAGAAACAGTCCAGATGTGGGCAACGCCAACAACAAACGATGCAAAAAACAGTTTGACTGAATCACAGCGGGGCCGGGGGACATTGACGGCCCATATTGTGGAAAATATGTACCCTACGCCAACTACACCCCGCCCACATGATTCGGAGAATACGGCGGGAAAGTATATGCCGGGACAGAAACAGAAGGATTTGACCTATGAAGTGGCACGGGAAGGCGGTCAGCTTAATCCTGATTGGGTAGAGGCTTTAATGGGCTACCCGCTGGGCTGGACTGATATTACAAAGGGAACAATCACAGATATTGATTATCTTGAAGCGTGGTTAAATGGCACATGGGAAAATGGCTTACCGCCCGTTATTACGGGAATGAAGAACAGGGTAAACCGCCTGAAGTGTTTGGGAAATGCGGTAGTGCCGGAAATACCGGCGATCATCATTCAAATGATTGTGAGGGCTTTATGGTTACCATAACCAATGAGGATAATATGCAGCTTATGGCCCGTTATCCTGAGAAGTTTTTTAATTGTGCCCTGATTGATCCGCCATATGGGATAAATGCGCCTAATATGGCAATGGGAACAAATAAAAGCAGATCCGGCAATGGGCAATATCCGGGGGAGAGTACCGCCGACCGGCTGCGGAAAGGACGGTTAAACGCCGGGGCCGGGAAGTTGAAAAACCGGGCTTTGAATACTATGAATTGTGAATGGGATTTTGATCCCCCCAAGGCTGAATACTGGAAAGAAATTTTTAGAGTAACCGATAAGGTTATTTGTTTCGGTGGTAACTACTTCCCTCTTCCACCTACACGGGGAATTTCAATATGGGATAAAAAGCAGCCCTGGGAGAACTTTTCACAATTCGAGTTAATCTGGAGCAATTTTGATAAGCCCGCTCATATTTTTACGGTTTCCAATACGGGCGGCGCGAACATCGAGAAGAAAATTCATCCTACCCAAAAGCCCGTAACGCTTTTGAAAAGTATTTTAGCGTGGTATGGAATTAAATCGGGGTGGAAGATCATAGATACCGGCACGGGAAGCGGATCAAGCGCCATAGCCTGTCTTGATATGGGCCTTGATCTTATCGGTTGCGAAAAAAATAAAGAGTATTTTGATGCGTCAATGGCATGGATAAGGGAATACCAAGCGCAACAGGAACTTTTCGCCGCCTCTGAAATGATCGCAAAGAGAGATGAAACTCTTTTTGACTTTGAAGAGGATGCAGAAAATGTATAACATAATCTATACTGATCCGCCGTGGCCACAGGAAAAAGGTGGTAAAAGAGTTTGTCGTCCTAATCAAGGGAAAGATTTAGATTACCATACTATGGAACTACCGGATATTGTCGAATATCACAAAGAAATCCTAAAAAAGGCAGAACAAAAACATAATGTTTTTATGTGGGCTATAGATAAATTCTTGCCAGAAACAGAAATTCTTATGAGAGAATTGGGATACAAGCTTCACGCTCGTTTTATTTGGAATAAAACAAATGGGGTATGCCCTGCCTTTACTATACGTTTTTCTCACGAATACCTTCTTTGGTTTTTTAAGCCTGGTAATATTTTAATGCCAAGAAAAGAAGCCAGAGGAAAATATGCAACGGTCTTTACGGAACCAAGTACTATCCATAGCAGAAAACCGGAAATAGCCTACCAAATGATTGAAGATATGTGGCCGGACGCCAACAAACTGGAGCTTTTTGCGAGGAGAAAACGTAAAGGGTGGGATTCAATAGGGGACGAGCTTCAGGATGGGAATGAATTATGGTAAAGCGTTCGATTTTACGATACCACGGCGGAAAATGGCGGATCGCCCCGTGGATACTCTCCTATATCCCGCCGCATAAAGTATACGTTGAGCTTTTCGGAGGGGGGGGCTCTGTACTTTTAAGGAAACCCCGTTCTTATTCCGAACTTTACAACGATCTGGACGGGGAGATTGTAAACCTATTCAGGGTTGCCAGGGATCGGGGGGATGAACTGGTGGAAAAACTTATGTTGACCCCTTATTCTAGAGAAGAATTTATAAAATCTTATGAATCGACACCGGACCCGATAGAACAAGCCCGTAGGACCGTTGCCAGGGCTTACATGGGTTTCGGCTCCGCAGCGGCCACACAGGGAAAATCATCTAAGGGAGGCAATCCCCTGACCGGTTTTCGGTCCAATACGAACAAGGCAGGAACAACTACGGCCCATGACTGGGCTAATTACCCGGAAGCCCTAAAGGGAATAATTGAACGGCTCCGGGGCGTGGTTATTGAAAATCGAAATGCCATTGAAATAATCCCCATGCACGATACAGAAAGTACCGTCTTTTATGCGGACCCGCCCTATCTTCCATCGGTACGGGACTATGGTACAGATTACAGATTTGAAATGACCGAAGAAGATCATATCCAGCTTGCCGAAAAATTGAATCAGACCCGGGGAGCGGTATTGGTTTCCGGCTATCATTCAGACCTTTATGACGAACTCTATAAGGGATGGACCCGGAGGGAAAAAAATACCTTTGCGGATGGGGCCCTTCCACGGATAGAAGTTTTATGGATGAAAGGCGTTGATCAAGGACTTTTTGGATGTGATTATGAATAAAGTAGAAATAGCCATTGCAAGAATAAAAGAATTTGAACCAATGGCCTTAATAAATGATATGCAAGGTTATTATGTTTGCATATCGGGCGGGAAAGATTCATCTACAATTCAAGAACTCTGCATTATGGCAGAGGTAAAATGCGAGTTTGTCCATAACCATACATCGGTTGATCATCCTGAAACGGTTTATTTTATCCGCCGTGAAAAAGAGCGCCTTGAAAAAATGGGTCATACCTTCAGGGTTGATACCCCACGCTTTAGGGATGGACGGCAAAAAACCATGTGGAACGGGGTAGTAACAAAGGGTTTGCCGTTGCGGAGCCAGCGCTGGTGTTGTGAAAGGCTAAAAGAATTCGGGGGTAATGATCGCTATTGTGTAACCGGCGTTAGGTGGGCGGAAAGCTCACGGCGGGCTAATTCAAGAAATATGCACGAAATTCCCGGAGAAACAAAACGTGATCATATCATTTTTAATAATGATAACGATATGAGGAGAAAGCTTACCGAACTATGCTTACAGAAACGGAAATTTATATTAAATCCTATTGTTGATTGGTCAGATGAAGATGTTTGGCAATTTTTGAAAGATAGGCGTGTTCCTGTAAATCCACTTTATTCACAGGGTTGGAATCGTATCGGCTGTATTGGCTGTCCCATGTCTCGGAATGGTCGCAAGGAACTTGAACGATTCCCCAAATATAAAGCGGCCTATTTCCGGGCGGCCAAAAAGCACGTTGAACATCGGCGAGAGGTCGGATTACACGAAAAGGGAATTATGGAATCACCTGAAAAATACTTTGAATGGTGGTTAAAGGGGTGAGTATGAAAAACGAAAAACCTATTATTTTCAGTGGGGATATGATCCAGTCCATTAAAAACACTAAGCCGGGGGTATGGCCCGCCGAGCCGATAGACCCGGAAAAGCCGTTCAAGGGCATGACAAGGCGGGTGATTAAGCCGCAACCATTTATTATACAAAAAGCAGACCCCGGACATATAGACGTGTGGGGCTGGGAATTCGCCAAGAATGATGGTATGCACTGGACCGAAGTTTCACTGCCCAGAAAGCAGGAAGAAATATGCGAACATTCAAGATACAAAATCGGAAATATGCTCTGGGTAAAGGAAATATTTTGTAAATATACTCCGATTAACCAAGCTCCCAGATCCAGATTTTCCCCGTGCGAAGAAACATTTTGCGTCTATGGATATAAAGCCGATGAAAACCTACCGGCTGGATCTAGATGGAAAAGTCCCCTATATATGCCCCGTGTGGCTTCAAGGTTTCTGCTGGAAGTGAAATCCGTGCGGATTGAACGGGTACAGAGTATTCCTAATCGAGATGTCATGGCAGAGGGGATAAACGAATCGGATTTGCAGATTCTCTGCGAAAAGTTTTTTGATGCGAGTATTTGTAATTTGACATCAGCGTCAAACCCCACCAAAACCGAAGATTGTTATGATTGCAAAAATACGAAAAAAAATCAATTTAAGGTGTTATGGGACACCATAAATGCCAAGCGCTGCTATTCATGGGAAGTAAATCCATGGGTATATGTCATCGAATTTATGAGGGTAAAGTAATGAGTACACAGCGGTATGTTTCAACGTCCTTTTGGGATGATGAGTGGATTCAAAGCCTTGATCCTTCAGAAAAGTTTTTTTACCTGTACTTAATGACAAATCCCCTTACCACTATTTCCGGGGTATATAAGGTTTCGGATCGGCGAATTGCCTTTGATACTGGATTCAACGCTGATACCATAAAGATCATCCTGGGTAAGTTTGAAAAAGCGGGTAAGGCTTTCCGCCTGGATGAATACATGGTCCTCCCCACATGGCCTAAACATCAAAAATGGGAGAAGGCCCCAAAAATCAAAGAGGGAATAATCCTTTCCCTCATGGAATTGAATGAAGCCAGCTTAAAGAGGCTTGTTGAAATGAATTATAGGTTTGATTTAAGGATAGTCTTAGATAGGCTATCTATACCCTATGATAGGGTATTTTCTGTTGATCCAAACTCAAAATACCCTTCCAACTATTCTGATATAGATCCTGATTCTGATTTAGATCCTGATAAAGATATATATCCAGATCCGCTTTGC